>NZ_DBNGVP010000061.1:0-198964 GCF_057119385.1 Archangium sp.
GCCAGGACGTGGAGGAGGTGGAGGAGCACCCGGTGGTGCTGGCCTTCGCCCACGGCAGCCTGCGCCCACCGCCCAATCCGACGCGCTGGTGGGGAAGGCCGCTGGCGGTACCTGGAGGCCGGGAAGCCGTCTTCGAGATTCCGTGGCACAACTGGAACATCCGCGGCCAGTACGCGCCCCGGGTGCTCAAGCCCCCGTGTGTCCGCTCGTGGGAGCCACTCGAGAAGCACCACATCTTCCCGCAGGAGTTGGCTCTCTGGTTCAAGCGCCAGCACATCGCGATCCACGCCTATACGATTCGGCTGCCCAGGAGCTTTCACCGATGGCTACACAGCGGTGGGTCTCAAGGGGGCCAGTGGAATGATGCGTGGAGGCAATTCCGGCAAGACAACAAGGGGGCCAGCTCGGAAGACATGTGGCGATTCGCGGGTGAACTCATGTCGCGATTCAGAGTGATGGGCCCGCTCGTATCCTACTATTGTGAATGAGTACGGGCTACCCATGAACTATTTCACTCTCAAAGAAGACAAGTCGTCAGGTTACATGGGGTACATCGATTGCACCCACAAGTGGGGGCTTCCAGGAGTGCTTCGCTGCCCTGCCTGTACAGCCACGTGGAGTGGAGGCGCCAGCGCATACCCTTCTGTGGACCTGTCTACTGTGACCGCTCTGGCTGACTTCGAGGAACCCCGAGCCGAGCCTATCGAGGAATATGAGAGGCTGCGCGATCTGGTGCTGCCTCTGTTACCTCCAGGGTCATTGGTGGAACCGGGAACTGAGTTGGGCCCGCTCGTGGGCAAGGTCCAGGGCCGTTTCGGGTCGCTCGTGGCTCGCTTTCCGTGGTTGTTGTTGGCTCGGCGTGATGCATTGGAAAAGCTTCAGGCCGAAGGGCTTCGGGGACTCAAGGGCTGCCGCACGGAATTGCGTTCCCGCCAGAGGAACGCGCCCGAGTTGCTCGAGTTGGAACTTCTCCCCGTGGGTCGGATGCACTCGAATTGCCTGCCGCCAGATCGCAAACCGCCTTGTCCTCGCTGCGGCCGCGATGCACTCACGCGTCCCAGCAACATGCTGCTGGATGCATCCACGCTTCCCGGCCACTTGGACCTGTTCCGGCTGGAGGACTTCCCCACCACGATGGTCTGCACCGAGCGCTTCGTCGACGCTTGCCGCCGTCTCGAGCTGGATGGCGTGGTCTTCCAACCTCTGCCCGCCGCCTGACCTGGTCTCCGAGCGCATACCGTCAGCGGAGCATGATGTTGTCGAACACGGCGAGTTGCTCCATGCCCTCTTCGCCTCCCAACAGCATGAGCTTATGGGGGGAGTTCTGGAGTCTGTGCAACTCCACGGTACCTTGCAGCAGCAGGCGCAAGACCTCACCCGAGGAGTCGGGGGCCTGCCAGATGAGGAGCCAGGAATCATTCGTTCCCTGGCGCAACTTTGCACCCGTCAGCCGCCTGGCGATGCTGGCAAGCGGGTGCGTCAATTCCACCTGCAGCAGCATGTGTGTTCCAGCGGAATCCGTGGCGCGGATGCTGTGGTAGACGATGACTCTTCGTAGACCCTGCAGGTCGGGTGTCCACGTGACGCGCCCCGTGATGTCCCAGACGGAGAATGGACCCTCAGGCTCCATTCTGGAGAACGCCTCGGTCGCGAGGCTGACCCGCTGACCAGGGCCCTCCTGGGCGTGTGGCTGCTGGGGGGACTTCGAGGCAGAAGCGGTGGAAGGTACATCCTGCTCGGATGGAGCAACATCCGGTGCTGCTGCTTTTCCGAGCAGAAGCCCCATCACCAGCAGCGGGCCGAGAGACATTGAGAACACGTGGGGATTGTTTTCCGGAAGTGCTCGGGGTGCTCATTCGTGAAAGCGACTCACGGCCTTGAGCTGAACTTGTGGCACCACCCAGACGAATCCACCCGGGAACGCTTTCGTCGGGTCCCTTCCGAAGTGGGGAACCCCCGGCTTTCCGTCATACCAGACCTCCATGCACACGGGGACCTGTAACGCATTGACGGCGAAGGGGTTGAAGACGATGAGACGGGTATAGACGCGGTCTTCCACGATGATGCTCGCTCCGCCGAAGTTGCCACGCGCGCCGAGAGCACCCCAGTCGGATCGGAGCTCGACTCCGGTGCCATTCAGTGGCACCGACATCTTCTCTCCAAGCTTCTCCAGAGGAACGAGAAGCTCTCTCTGGTTGAGGCCAGAGCCATAGACGGCATCATGGAGGCTCCCGATGGCAATGCCGTGCTCCTTCATGGATTTGATCGATGAGGGAGGGCAGTCCATGAGTCCTTCGGCCTCGTAGAGGATCTTGCTCTTGACGAAGTTCTCGTAGAACGCCTTGTTGTGCACGGAGGCGCAGCCTGCCGCCAGGGCGGCGAGTGCGCCCAGCCCCAGGCAGGCGCTGATGCTCGGACGTGCCTTCCTGGCCTGGGTGGGAGGGGGCGGCTTCTGGGAACTCTGCTTCTCGGTCATGTCTTTCTCGCTATGTCTGGTGTTGACGACGGGCGCGGCAACGGCCTGTCCGTTGGGCGCCGCGTCCGCCACAACATGCGGCGGTTTCAGCGAGGGCACGACATCTGGGAAAAAAGCATCCCACCGTATGGGAAAGGCTTCGGGCGACATGAAAGGTTGGGTTGCTCCCACTACCTCCGAGGGGACCTCCGTCTTCCACGGGTGCAGGAGCCACAGCGCCGCGGTCAGCGCGAGGACTCCCAACCCCAGCGCTCCCCATCGCCATCCGCCCCCCGCCCGGGTGCCGTGCACGGGCGCCTGGGCCGTGAGCACCGCGCGGGTGGATGTCCCGTCCCGCTCCTCGCGAGGGGGCGCGGCCGTCCCCGGCCCGGCGCTCGTCTTCCGCGTGGGCACCTCGCCCCGCCGGGGAGGCTGCCGCGCGAGCCTGCTCATCCGCAGCAGCAGATCCTGCCCCTGCGCGAGCCGTCCCTGGGGCCGGGTGGTGGCGTTGTGGGGCGCATGGGGCTCGAACAGCGGCTCGCGCCATGACTCCTCCGCCTCCGCCCGCAGCACGGCCAGCACCGCGCGCACCTCGCCCGCGTCCGCGTACCTCGCGTCGGGGGACTTCTCCAGCATGCGCAGGCACAGCCGCTCCAGCGCCTCCGGCACCCACGGGTTGAGCTCGCGCGGAGGCACGGGCCGCTCGTTGAGCACCGCCGCGCCAATGGCCAGGAAGTCCGGGCCGGTGAAGGGCAGCCGGTCCGTGAGCACCCAGTACAGCTGCACGCCCGCCGCCCACAGGTCATCCGCGCGGGTGGGCAGGTAGCGCACGCCCGCGTCGCCCATGTGGTGGCGGAAGAAGTCCCAGGCCTCGGGGCTGCGGTACTCCGGGGTGCCCGGGGGCAGCACCGAGCTCGTCAGCGTGGGCGCCCCCAGGTAGGCCCCCGCCCCGAAGTCCACCAGCACCGGCCTGCCGTCCGCGGCGCGCACCAGGATGTTGGAGGCCTTCACGTCCCGGTGCAGCACGCCCGCGCCGTGCACCGCCTCCAGCGCCTCCATGAACTCCCCCATCAGCTCCACCACCCCGAGCGCCGACGGGTTGCTCCCGCGCACGTGCTCGTCCAGGGGCAGCCCGTCCACGTACTCCATGATGAGCACGCGGACGCGGGGCTCGTCCTCCGGCCAGTCCACGTACCCCAGCAGCCGCACCACGCCGGGGTGCCGCATCCGGCGCAGCACGTCCACCTCCCGCTCCTCCCACCCCCGCGAGCGCTCCAGGGGCAGCACCTTCAACGCGACGAGGCTCGTGGTGGCGTGCGCCAGGTACACGGTGCCGTAGCCCCCCGCCCCCAGGCGGCGCACCACCTCGTAGCCGGCCACCCGGGTGCCCGGGTCCAGCACGGGAGGGGGTTGCCGGCGGGGTCCGGGGCGGGCGCCGCGGCGGACGGGAGGGGACGGGGACCTTGGATTCTCAGCCATGCGGGTGACCTCCAGCGTCGTCTCCATGGCGCGAGGCCGCGGCGCTCCCGCCGCGGGTGCCTCCCGCATGTGAGCCGACACGTCATGCCGCCGGACACTACTCGCGGAATCACCCCGCAGGCTACTGCGCAGGTCACCCCACCTCGCGGGACGGGTTCCCCGCGGGTGGGCGGGCCCGTGTGGGCGGAGGGCACCTCCCGCCTCCCGGGCGAGCCTCCAGCCCTCGCCCGCCCCCCGTGGCAGGTGGCACGGGTTGAAGGGTCTCCCGGGGACCCCAACCTTCACGGGGACGTGTCCACCACCTCCCACCACGAGCTGTCCCTGACCGACCCCCGCCGCTTCCGCCGGCTGCTGCTGCGCGCCATCCTGCTCCCGGTGGGCCTGCTGCTGGTGCTCGCGGGCATCCTCATGTGGACGGTGGGCGGCCTCATCCAGGCCCAGGAGAAGGCGCGCCACTACCAGGAGGCCCTCACCCGGTTGGAGCGGGTGCGTCAGCTCTTCATCGACCGGGAGACGGGCGTGCGCGGCTATCTGCTCGCCGGAGAGCCCGTCTTCCTGGAGCCCTACCAGGCGGCCGGGCAGCGGCTCCCCCTGGCGCTCGCGCAGTTGGAGCAGGGCCTGGCGAGCGAGCCCGAGCAGCGGGCCTGGATGCAGGAGGTGCGTGGGCGCTGGCGGGAGTGGGAGCAGGTGGCCGACGAGCAGCTCTCCCGCTTCCACCAGGGAGGAGACTGGCTGTCCCTGGTGCGCTCGGGGGAGGGCAAGGCCCGCATGGACGCGCTGCGCTCGACGCTGGACACCATCGGCGCCGAGGAGCTCCAGCGCGCCACCCTCCAGGGCCTCGAGGCCGAGCGCGCGGGACGCTCCGTGCTCATCGCCGGAGGGCTGTGGACGCTCGCGGTGGGGGTGCTGCTGGCCTGGCTCAGCCGGCGTCAGCTCCTCGCGCTGGCGCGGGGCTATGACGCCAGCCTCGCCCAGGTGCGCGCCCAGGCGGACGCCCTGCGCGCCAGCGAGGCCCGGCTGGAGTCGCGCGTGGCCCAGCGCACCCTCGAGCTCACCGCCGCCAACAAGGAGCTGGAGTCCTTCAGCTACTCCGTCTCGCATGACCTGCGCTCGCCCCTGCGCGCCATCGACGGCTTCGCCCAGGCGCTGCGCGAGGACGAGGGCGAGCGGCTGTCCCCCGAGGGCCTGCGGCTCCTCACGCGCCTGCAGGCGGCCGCCACGCGCATGGGCCAGCTCATCGACGACCTGTTGCAGCTCTCCCGCGTCACCCGCGCCGAGCTGCGCCGCGAGCCGGTGGACCTCAGTGCCATCGCCGCCTCCGTGCTCCAGGAGCTGCGCCAGCGCGAGCCCGGGCGGGACGTGACGTGCTCGCTCCAGCCCGGCCTCACCGCGCGGGGGGACGCGCGGCTGCTCCGGGTGCTCCTGGAGAACCTGCTGGGCAACGCCTGGAAGTTCACCAGCAAGCGCTCCGGGGCCCTCATCGAGCTGTGCGCGGAGACGGCGGACGGGGTGACTCACTACGCTGTGCGCGACAACGGGGTGGGTTTCGACATGGCGTACGCGGGCAAGCTCTTCAGCCCCTTCCAGCGGATGCACAAGCCCTCCGAGTTCCCCGGCACGGGCATCGGGCTGGCCACGGTGCAGCGCATCGTCCACCGGCATGGCGGGGACATCTCCGCCCAGGCCACCCCGGGCGGAGGCGCCACCTTCCGCTTCACCCTCCAGGAGGCACTCGCATGATCGGCTCTCCCACCATCCTCCTCGTGGAGGACAACCCGGACGACGTGGACCTGACGCAGCGGGCCTTCCAGCGCGCGGGCGTCACCCGGCCCCTGGAGGTGGTGGAGGACGGGATGGATGCGCTCGACTACCTCTTCGGGCGGGGCGCGTTCGCGCACCGGGCCCAGGAGCCGCTGCCCGCGCTGGTGCTGTTGGACCTCAAGCTGCCGCGCCTGGACGGGCACGAGGTGCTGCGCCAGGTTCGCGCCCACCCGCGCACCCGCTTCCTGCCCGTGGTCATCCTCACCTCCTCGGACGAGGAGAAGGACCTGGTGGAGAGCTACAGCCACGGCTGCAACAGCTACGTGCGCAAACCGGTGAGCTACAACGAGTTCGTCGAGGCGGCGCGGCAGCTGGGCGTCTACTGGCTGGAGCTCAACCGCTCCCCGCAGCCGGGGGTGTCTGGATGACGAGGCCGCTGCGCGTCCTGCTGGTGGAGGACAACCCGGACGACCAGGAGTTGGTGGAGCGCGAGCTGCGCCGGGGGGACTTCGAGGTGTCCAGCCACAGGGTGCAGTCGGCCGAGGAGCTGCGCGCGGCGCTCGAGCCCGGGGCCTGGGACATCATCCTTTCGGACTACTGCCTGCCCGGCTTCAACGCGCCCGCCGCGCTGGACATCGTGCGCGACAGCGGCCTGGACATCCCCTTCATCGTCGTGTCCGGCAGCGTGGGCGAGTTCGAGGGCGAGGAGGTGATGAGGGCGGGCGCCCGCGACTACTTCCCCAAGACGCTCCTCACCCGGCTGCCGGCCGCGGTGGCGCGCGAGGTGGAGCAGGCCCGGCAGCGTCAGGCGCGCGCCCGGGCCGAGAGGGATCGCAACCTGCTGGCCCGCGCCGGGGAGGTGCTGGCCGGCTCGTTGGATTTGCAGGAGACGCTGGACAAGGTGGCGCGCCTGCCGGTGCCGGAGCTGGCGGACTGGTGCGCCGTCTACTTCTCCGAGGATGGGAAGCACCTGCGGGTGGCGTCCCTGGCGCACGAGGACCCACGGCAGGTGGAGCAGGGGTTGGAGACGGACCGCCTCTTCCCGCTGGAGCTGGACGCCCCCTTTGGCCCGGCGAGGGTGTTCCGGACGGGCGAGCCGCAGGTGCTGCCGGACGTTTCCCTGGAGCGGCTGCGGGCGCTGGCGCGCTCCCCGGAGCACCTGCGCCGGTTGCTCGCGCTGGGGCTGCGCTCCGTCACCCACGTGCCCCTGGTGGGACGCCTGGGCACGCTGGGCGTGGTGACGCTCGGCATCACGGAGCCGCGGCGGCCGCGCTTCACTCCGGAGGACCTGCCCGTGGCGCAGGAGCTGGTGCGCCGCGCCGCGCTGCTGCTGGAGAACGTGCGCCTGTACCGTGAGTCGCAGGAGGCCATCCGCCTGCGCGACGAGTTCCTCGCGGTGGCGGCCCACGAGCTGCGCACGCCGCTCACCACGCTGGGCCTGCAGCTGGGCACGCTGGTGCAGCGGGCGCGGCGCGAGTCCTCCCCGGAGATGGTGGAGCGGCTGGACAAGGGCCTGCGCCAGGTGAAGCGGCTGGGCACGCTGGTGGAGACGCTGCTGGATGTGTCGCTGCTGTCCACCGGCGAGGTGCCCCTGGCGCTGGAGGCGGTGGACCTGGTGGAGCTGGTGCGCGAGGTGTTGGAGCGCTTCGAGGCGGAGTCCCAGTCCATGGGGTGCGTGCTGCGGCTGGAGGCGGAGCGGGGGCTGGTGGGACAGTGGGACCGGATGCGGGTGGAGCAGGGGGTGTCCGCGCTCGTCTCCAACGCGCTCAAGTTCGGGGCGCGCCAGCCGGTGGACGTGCGGGTGATGGCGGACGGCGCGGGGGCGCGGGTGGTGGTGGAGGACCGGGGCATCGGCATTGCGCGGGAGCAGCTCGAGCACATCTTCGAGCGCTTCGGCCGGGCGGTGTCCTCGCGCTCGTACGGAGGGCTGGGGCTGGGGCTGTACCTGGCGCGCCGGGCGGCCGAGGCGCACGGGGGCCGGGTGTGGGCCGAGCCGCGTCCGGGCGGCGGGGCCCGCTTCACCCTGGAGTTGCCCTTGCGTGCCGTGGACAAGACGGTAGAGGAGTCCGCATGACGCGTCCCTTGCTGGTGGTGGATGACGACACGGACCTGCGCGAGGCGCTCGAGGAGGTGCTGCGCGACGCGGGCCACGCGGTGCTGGGCGCGGGCAATGGCCGCGAGGCGCTGGAGGTGCTCGCGCGGGCGCGGCCGCTGCCCGGGCTGGTGCTGCTGGACATGATGATGCCGGTGCTGGACGGGCCAGGCTTCGCCCACCAGATGCACGCGGTGCCCGAGTGGAAGGACATCCCCATCGTCATCTTCTCCGCCTCGGCGAGCAACGCGGCGGTGGCCGAGGAGGTGGGGGCGTGTGCCTACCTGCGCAAGCCGGTGGACGTGGAGGTGCTGGTGGAGACGGTGGGCCAGCACTTCCAGGGCGAGTGAGCGGCGCGAGGCGGGGCCTCAGCCGGCGCGGCGTACCCAGCTCGTCCACGCGCCCAGGTCCCGGTAGCCGAGCCGCTGGTACAGGCCATGCCCGAGGGCCGAGGCCTGCAGGACGGCGACGGTGCAGCCGCGGGCGCGCGCATCCGCGTGCAGGGCCTGCATGACGAGCGCGCCCAGTCCCCGGCGGCGGGCCTCGGGGTGGGTGGCCACGAGGTAGATGCCCGCGGTGCCGTCCTGCTCGAAGGCGACGCCCCCGGCGAGCGCGCGGCCGTCCTGGCGCACCAGCACGGCGTACAGCGGCGAGGAGGGCTCCAGCTGGGGGCGCCAGCTCTCGAAGTAGTCGGCGTGCTCCTGGCCATAGCTGAGCGCGTTGAGCTGGAGCACCTCGTGCAGCGTGTCCGGGTGCTCGAGCGTGGTGCCCGGGGCGAGCTGGGGAGGTGGGTGGTTCAGGGGGATGGCCATCGCGGGGAGGGAGTCCTCGGCGCGGTATCCGGCGCGGGCCAGCGCGGCCGCGGCGGCGGTGTCGCCCGGGTACACGGGGACGCGCCAGGCCGGAACGCCCAGCTCGCGGTACCACGCGTCGAGCGGCCCGAGCGCCTCGGCGAGCGCGCGGGCGTCGGTGTACAGCACCTGCTGCTGGAAGAGGGGGGCCCCGGGGCCGGGCAGGGCGAAGGCGCGCACTCCGGGCAGGTCCCTCATCCGCAGGGGACCGCCCCGGGCCTGGTGCGTCTTGAAGCCGTGGAGGTTGGCGCGCAGGCGCGCGGTGAGTTCAGCGTCCGTCATGGAGGGCAGGGTAGGCGCATCCATGCGCTCGCGGGTGGACAGCTGGCGTGCGGAAAATCCCCGGCCGGCCGCTCGGGAGGCTAGGGTGTGGACGCTCGCATGGAGCCCCGTTTCTACGCTTTCGATCCCCGTCCCACGCGCCGGGCCCTCTTCCTGGGCGCGTGCGTGCTCGCCGTTCTCAGCGCCTGGGCGCTGGCGGATGCGCGGGCGGCGGACAACGCTCCCCTGGCCATGGCCCGGGCGGGCATTACAGGCGGCCTCCTGCTCGCCTTCGTCTTCGCCTGGCATCGATTGCGGCCAAGGCCGGGCTGGGGCGTTACCTTGAGTGCTCGGGGCGTCGCATTGGCGCGTCCCTTCACCGGCAGCCAGCTGCAGCTGTCCTGGGGGCAGATCGACTCCGTGCGCCGCATCGGCCGCAAGGAAGACATGCTCGGCCTGTTCCTGGACGAGGGGGGCCGGGTGCTGCTCACGCGGCACCTCTTCCCCTCGCGCACGGCGTTCAGCGAGCTGGCGGCCGCCCTGGAAGAAAGGAAGCCCGCCCCGCGTTTTGACGCATAGCGTCGCGCGAGGCATTTCGTGAATCTTTTCGCTGCCTTGCGTGTTCTCAACACTCTTGTCCAGGGTGCCTCGAAGTGGTAGGCACACCTGTTCCCGCCAAGCGTCATCCCAAGGACTTTTCGCGCATGGAAAACATCCCCGCCCCCGGCGCCGCTACCCCGCCGCCGCCCGCGGATTACGACACCGGTGCCATCACGAAGCTGGAGGGCCTGGAGGCCGTCCGGAAGCGCCCGGGCATGTACATCGGCGACACCATGACGTACGGGCTGCACAAGCTCGTCTACGAGGTGGTGGACAACTCCGTCGATGAGGCCCTGGCCGGCCACTGCACCGACATCGAGGTGGTCATCCACGTGGACGGCTCGCTGTCCGTGCAGGACAACGGCCGCGGCATCCCCGTGGGTCCGCACCCGGACCCGAAGTTCAAGGGCAAGGACACCCTCGAGGTGGTGCTCACGGAGCTGCATGCCGGCAGCAAGTTCGGCAACGGCGCCTACAAGGTGTCCGGCGGCCTGCACGGCGTGGGCGTCACCTGCGTCAACTTCCTGTCCGAGTGGTTCAAGGTGCGCGTGCAGCGCAACGGCAAGGTGTACGAGCAGTCGTACGCGCGCGGCGTGTCCAATGGCGCGCCGGCCGTGGTCGGCGAGACGGACAAGCGCGGCACGCTCATCTGGTTCAAGCCGGACAACACCGTCATGGAGACGGCGGACTTCAACTTCGACACGCTCAGCCAGCGCATGCGCGAACTCGCGTTCCTCAACGCCGGCCTGCGGATCATCATCCGCGACATGCGCATCGGCAAGGAGCACGACTTCAAGTTCGATGGCGGCATCGTCTCCTTCGTCGAGTACATCAACAAGGCGAAGCAGTCGCTCAACGAGAAGCCCATCCACTTCCGCACGGAGCGGGAGGGCGTCTCGCTGGAGATCGCCCTGCAGTGGAACGACGGGTACGACGAGCGCATCTTCACGTTCGCCAACAACATCAACACCCACGAGGGTGGCAGCCACCTGTCTGGCTTCAAGGCGGCGCTCACGCGCACGCTCAACAGCTACGCCGAGAAGAGCGGGCAGTGGAAGGACCTGAAGGAGACGCCCACGGGCGAGGACGCGCGCGAGGGACTCGCGGCCGTCATCTCCGTGAAGCTGTCCAACCCCCAGTTCGAGGGGCAGACGAAGACGAAGCTGGGCAACAGCGAGGTGAAGGGCCTCGTCGAGCAGATGGTGAATGATCAGCTCGCGACCTTCCTCGAGGAGAACCCCACCGTCAGCAAGAAGATCGTCGCGAAGATTGGAGATGCCACGCGGGCGCGGATCGCCGCTCGCAAGGCGCGCGAGACGGTGCGGCGCAAGGGCGTGCTGGACGGTGGCTCGCTGCCGGGCAAGCTCGCCGACTGCCAGAGCCGCGACCCGAGCGAGAGCGAGCTCTACATCGTCGAGGGTGACTCCGCAGGTGGCTCGGCCAAGCAGGGCCGGGACCGGCGCAACCAGGCCATCCTTCCGCTGCGCGGAAAGATTCTGAACGTCGAGAAGGCGCGCTTCGAGAAGATGCTCACGAGCGCGGAGATCGTGACGTTGATCACGGCGCTGGGCACGGGGATTGGGCGCGAGGACTACAACCCGGAGAAGGCGCGCTACCACCGCATCATCCTGATGACGGACGCCGACGTGGACGGCAGCCACATCCGCACGCTGCTGCTCACGTTCTTCTACCGGCAGATGCCGGAGCTCATCCAGAACGGGTACCTCTACATCGCGCAGCCGCCGCTCTACAAAGTCACGCGCAACAAGAAGGACATGTACGTGAAGGACGAGCGCGGGCTGAACGACTACCTGCTGCGCATCGCCGCGGAGCACTCGCGGGTGGTGATGGAGGGCGGGGAGCTGGGCGGCTCGGAGCTGCGCGGGCTGCTGGAGAAGGTGATTACGTACGAGGAGCGCCTGGAGAAGATGGCGTCGCGGCGGGATGCGCGGGTGGTGGACGCGCTGGTGCAGGCGGGCCGGGTGGACGCGGGGCTGCTGACGGACGAGGAGGCGCTGCGGGGGCAGGTGGAGAAGATGGTGGAGTACCTGAAGGCGCGGATGCCGGACACGCTGGGCCGCTTCGAGGTCTCCTACCCGGTGGATCCGGAGCACCACACGCGCAAGCTGGTGGTGAAGACGGACATCAACGGAGGCGTGCGCCAGACGGTGTTCGACCACGGCTTCCTGTCGTCGCCCGAGTACCTGGAGCTGGTGAGTCTGCGCGAGACGTTCAAGGGGATGGGGAAGGCGCCCTACCGGGTGAAGGTGGGGGATGGCGAGGTGGTGGCGTTGTCGGTGCAGGAGGTGCTGGCGGCGGTGCGCAAGGACGCGCAGAAGGGGCTGGGCCTGCAGCGCTACAAGGGTCTGGGCGAGATGAATCCGGAGCAGTTGTGGGAGACCACGATGAATCCGGTGACGCGGACGCTCTTGCAGGTGCGCATCGAGGACGCGGTGGAGAGCGACGAGATCTTCTCGCTGCTGATGGGCGAGGCGGTCGAGCCGCGGCGCGAGTTCATCGAGCGCAACGCGCTGGACGTGCAGAACCTGGACATCTGATCCAGGGGGCCCTCACCGTGTGAATCCCCTCTCCCTCCGGGAGAGGGCCCACTCTCCCCTCTCCCTCCGGGAGAGGGACGGGGTGAGGGTATCTTGGCCCCCGAGTTGAACCCTTGTTATCCCGATTGCTCCGTCCTGTCGGGTCTTGGTAGAGGATTCGCTCCCCCCTCACCGAGGAGCGAGTCATGAAGATGCAGCGGGTGGTGCTGTCGCTGGTGTCCCTGATGGCGGCGTGTGGTGGCGTGGTGGAGCAGGAGCCGGTCCCCGCGAGCGTGGAGGAGGCGCTGGTGCTCGGTGGCACCGCCTGCGGCCCCAACGTGTGTGGCACGGGCACCTATTGCTGCAACGCGAGCTGTGGCGTCTGCGCCGCCAAGGGCGCCTCGTGTCTCGACGTGATGTGCGAGACGAGCGCCCAGCCCGAGGTGAAGGCCGAGGCGAAGCAGGCCGAGCCCGCCTCCATCGCGATCAGCTCCGGCGGCCCTTGCGGCTCCAACTACTGCGGCAAGGGTTACTTCTGCTGCAACCCGGGCTGCGGTGTGTGCGCGCCCGACGGTGGTGGCTGCCCGGATGTGATGTGCGACTGAGCAGGCGAGCGGGCGGCGCTCCGCCTGGCCGCTGATCCCTGACGTTTCCAGACCCCAAAAAGACCCGTGGGCCCGGTGCCGAAATCGGCTCCGCGCCCACGTGCCTTTCCCGTCCTTGTTGAGCTGGGTCGCGGAACGGCTGCGACCCCCATGAGCCCTTACGGAAGGAACTTGTTGTAATCCCCGAGGACCACCCGGTGGGGGCCTCCGTGACAGACAGGGTACGCATCACCTCCGACATGCGAGGGGAGGTGGTTTGTGCCCGGCTGGGGGGTACGAATGGGATGGACGAATCAGGCGGCCAGCGCCTGATTGCCCGTGCCCTTTGTTTAACCCAGTTGCTGTTTTGTGGTCAACGAGAAGTGCCACGCAGCGCGGCCGCTCGTTCCCGGCGGGACATGGCCGTGACATCCACGATGTCCACCTCGAGCGCACCCGTGTTGTCGTTCAACTGGGTGTCCGGAAAGGTGCACCGCAGCGTCTCGGCGCCCGTCATCTGGTAGCGCTTGCCCGCTTCCAGGAGCCGGTGGTTGTGCCGGCCCGTCTTCGCGTTGCTCTCGGCGCACAGCACCCGACGTGTACGGCCCGTGGGCCCCGGGCGCAGCTCCGCCAGGTCATCGCGCACGGTGAGCAGGTACATGGCGTCCGGGTTGAGCCCGCGCACGGCCAGATGGTGCTGGGGCTCGAGCACCAGGGCGTTGCGGTTGGGATCAAACGTGAGCTGGCGCGGCGGCACCCACTTGGACTGGCGCACGTTCACCCGGATCGCGCCCGCGTTGGTCGTCGTGTCGTCGTCCAGCAGGAAGACGTGCAGCTTGCGCACACCCTTGAAGGTGCGCGGCGCGGGGCCGATCAGCCCGAAGGAGTCCTCCACGGACAGGTTCTCCCCCTCGGCGAACCAGGCCAGGGTGTTGGACGCGCTCGCGCGGCCCTGGCCCAGCAGGGCGCTGCCGGTGGTGCTGAGGGAGTAGCTCGCCCCGGTGTTGAGCTCGATGGAGGCCGTGGCGTACTTCTCCACCGGGAAGGCGTTGTACTGGGGGCGCAGGACGAACACCCGCGTCGGGTAGTCCACCTCGTTGAACTTCTTGAGGTCCACCGGCGCCGCCGCGGTGTCCGGCGTGGCGGGCGTCCCGGTCCGCGCGTCCGGCGCGGCGGCCTGCTGCTCGCCGGCCGTCTCCGGAGCGGGCGCGGTGGCGGTGGGCTCGGGCTTCGGGGCGGGGGGCTCCGGCTCCAGGGGCTCGAGATCCGCGTGCATCTTCGGTCCCGACTCGGTGGTGAGGGTGAAGCGCCTGGTCCAGGGCCGGTAGCCGGGCAGGGTGACGACGAGGGTGTTGCCCTCGTGGAGGGGGACGTTCGGCACGACGAGCGGCGTGACGCCGGGCACGTCGCGGCCGTTGAGCTTCACCGTGGCGCCCGCCGGGATGGAGCTGATCCACTGCGTGCCCATCGGCACTTCCTCCACCGCCTTGCTGGAGAAGGCGAAGTGGAGGATGGCCAGCACCAGCGCGATGAGGAAGAGGGGGACGCTGATGAGCATCACCAGCCGTTGGCGCCGCTCGGCGCGCTCCTGGGCCTCGCGCTCCCGGGCCTCGCGCACGGGGGCCAGGGGGTCCGGCACCAGCTTGACGGCGGGCACCTCGACGGGGGTGTCGTGCGGGGCGTCGGCGGTGCTCTCCGCGGCGGTGGCGGGCTGCGACGAGGCCGTGGAGGTCTCCTGCTCCAGCGGCGGGGCCGCCATGGTGGCGGGGGAGGACACGCGCGTCACGCCGGCGCTCGACGTCACCCGGCGCCCGGAGGCGGAGCTGATGGTGCGCGCGCCCGCGTTGCTGGCGGGCCGGGCGGCGCCGTTGGTGGAGGGCCTCAGCGCGGGACGGCTGCCCGTGTTGCTCGACGGCCGTCCACTGTCACTGCCGGGCCGTGACTGCACGGCGCGCATGCCGGAGCCGGTGCTCGTCCTGCCGCTGGCCGGGCCCGGCAGGGCCCCCATGGGCTCGCTGATGGGCTGGGCCTGCCACGCGGCGAGCTGCTCCAGGAAGGCGGGCGTCACCTCCACCTTGCGGCCCTCGGCGGCGAGCTCCTCGGCGAAGAGGTGGCCCAGCAGCTGCGACAGCATGGCCGGCGAGAAGCGCGGCCAGCCCGAGTAGAGCTGCTCGCGCAGCGCCTCGGAGAAGGCCTGGGCGGTGGGGTAGCGCTGCTCCCGCTCCCGTGCCATGGCGGTGGCCATCACCGCCTCCAGCTCCGGGGTGATGGCGGGGTTGAGCGAGGAGGGCGGCGGGTAGTTGCCGTCGAGGATGCGCGGCAGCACCGCGGCGAGCTCGCCCTCGTAGGGGCGCCGGCCGCACAGCATCTCGTAGAGCACCACGCCCACGGCGAAGATGTCCGAGCGCGCGTCCAGGTCCTGCTCGCCCCGGGCCTGCTCGGTGGAGAAGTACGGGTACTTGCCCTTGAGCGTGCCGGGCGAGGTGCGCGACTCCACGACGCTCGTCGCCTTGACGATGCCGAAGTCGATGACCTTGACCTGGCCCTCGTAGGAGATGAGCACGTTGTCCGGCGACACGTCGCGGTGGACGAGCCCCATGGGCCGCCCGTCCTCACCGATGTGCCGGTGCGCGTAGTCCAGCCCGTCGCACATCTGGGTGGCGACGAAGAGCGCCAGCGGCATGGGCAGGCCGGGCAGTCCGGCCTTCTGCGCGCGGCGCAGCAGCTTGGACAGCGTCTGGCCGTGCACGAACTCCATGGCCAGGAAGTACTGGCCGTCGATCTCTCCGAAGTCGAAGACCTGGGCGATGTTGCCGTGGGTGAGCCCCGCGGCCACGCGCGCCTCGCTGACGAACATCTCCACGAAGTCGGGCTCGTCGGCGAAGTGGGGGAGGATCTGCTTGATGACCACCGGCTTGGTCACCCCCGCGGCGCCCTTCATCCGCGCGCGATAGGTGATGGCCATCCCGCCCGCGGCGAGCTTCGAGACCAATTCGTACTTGCCAAACTCCCGGGCTTCGTTGGCGGCCACGATGCGCGTCGCGTTGTTGGAGGACAGGGGGAGGCGGGAGCATACCCCGCTTCCTGGAAAAGTCCTGCCTGGGGGGGTCCCCGGATGGCTTTCCCGCCTGACTCCAGGGGTGGGCTGCGAATCCAGCCGTCAACGTTCTATCCTGGAATCCGTCGGGCGGGCAGCTCCGGCCGGGGGATGGGTCCGCCCCCCTGCCCGCCCGGGAGAAGGGGTTGCCGATGATGGTGCGACTGTGGGTGCTCGTCCTGGCGGTGCTGCCGGGCGCGGTCCAGGCCCAGGTGTGCGAGGCGCGGGCGGTGGGGGAGCTCCCCGCCCAGGCCGTCCCCGCGCAGGTGGAGCCCGTGTCCCTCGCGGAGGTGGCGCCGGCCCGGCCCCGCTTCGAGGTGCTGCCGGCGGCCGTCTCGGTGGTGCCCGGCCTGCTGCTGCACGGGATGGGGCCGCTCGTGGCGGGGGACACCGCGACGGCGGGGCGGCACTTCCTCCTGGAGGGCTCGGGCCTGGGGCTGCTGCTCGCCGGGGGCGTGCCCATCGCCCTGTCCGGGGCCTCGCGCCGGGTCATCGGTCCGCTGTACGCGGTGACGCTGGCGGGGGTGGGCGTGCTCTCCATCTCCACGCTGGCCAACCTCTACGGCGCCCTGGCGCCCGCCTTCCCTCCAGGCGAGGTGGCGCGGCACCTGCCCCCGCTCGAGCTGGAGCTGGGCTACCAGCACGTGGTGGACCCGGCCTTCGACTACCGGCACTTCGTCTCGGTGGGCGCGCTGGCGCGGCTGGAGCGCGTGCGCCTGGAGGCCGGGGCGAAGCTGTCGCCGGGCGAGGGCAACGTGCGCGTGCGCGTGGGCGGGGCGTACCGGCTGCTGGGCGCACCCGAGGGCGCGCGCGCGGGCGCGGACGGCACGGCGTTGGACCTGGAGGCCGCGGCCCTGGCGCACCGCTACCCCACCGAGTCCTTCACGCTGGCCGGTGGCGAGCTCTTCCTGCGGGGCCGCTACGACATGGCGCGCTTCAGCCCGCGCATGGCCGGCTCCTTCGCGGAGATGGGCGTGGGCTTCGCCATGCAGGGCTACGTCTACGCGGGCCCGGTGGACGACATCCTCTTCGAGCAGCTCCTCTTCACCTTCGGCTACGGCGTGTACCTGGGCCGCGGCGGGCCCTTCCGGGGCGAGGCGATGCTCTACTACGATCACCGCAAGGACGACTTCCCGGGAGGCATCAGGGGAGGCAGCGGCGTGCCGGGGTACGTGGGGCTGCGCGGGCGCATGCTGCTCACCGGGCCGTGGGGCGTGGCCGCGGAGCTCCAGGCGGGCTCGGCCGTGGTGGGCCGGGTGTCACTCGTCTACGCGTTGGGAGGTGAGCCGTGAGGAGCATTCGCCGGGGAGCCGCCGTGCTCGCGCTGCTGGCCGCGGGCTGCAGCCAGCGGCCGGCCGAGGAGCGCGCGCTGAAGGACCTGCGGGTGGGCCAGGTGGACGCCAACGGCGTGGCCTTCACCGTGGAGGACGGACTGGCCGTGGTGCGCAAGGTGGAGCCGGGCACGCTGACGCTGTGGGGCTCGGCCCCGGCCTTCCACGTGCGCGCGGTGTCCTCCGCCGGGGCCACCGAGGAGTGGACGGTGGTGGTGCGCAACGCCATGCCGGACGCGGAGCTCTCGGCCTCGGTGGGCGGCGAGCCGCTCCTGGTGGAGGCCCTGCCCGAGGGACCGCTGCCCACCGTGAAGACGTGGAAGGTGCGGGTGCCCGCGGGCGCCGAGGCCCGGCTGACGGTGGCGCCTCCGCTGTGGGATCAGCCGATGCCCTTCCGCTTCGCGGCGCTGGCGGACGTGCAGGAGGCCCTGCCCCGGGTGGGCGACATCTACCGGCGCATCAACGCGGACCCCACGCTGCGCTTCATCTACTTCTCGGGGGACCTGACGCAGCGGGGCACCGTGGAGCAGCTGGAGGAGTTCCAGTCCCGCCTGCTCGAGTCGCGCATCCCCCTGTTCGCCACGCTCGGCAACCACGAGCTCATCACCCCGGACCCGCGCTACCACGAGTACTTCGGCCGGGGGAACCTGCACTTCACCTTCCACGGCGTGCACTTCACGATGATCGACTCGGGCAACGGCTCGTTGGATCCGAGGGCCGAGGAGATGCTGGACGGGTGGCTGGCGGCGGGGCGGGACGCGGTGCACATCCTCGGCACGCACATCCCCATCGTGGACCCCATCGGCGTGCGCAACGGCGCCTTCGCGAGCCGCAACGAGGCGGCGGCCCTGCTGGCGAAGCTGGCCAACGCGAAGCTGGACCTCACGCTCTACGGCCACGTGCACTCGTACTACTCGTTCTCCAACGCGGGGATTCCGTCCTTCATCTCGGGCGGCGGCGGCGCCATTCCCGAGCAGTTCGACGGCGTGGGCCGGCACTTCCTCGCGGTGGAGGTGGACCCGGCCCAGGGGGTGCGCACCGTGTCGCTGGTGCGCGTGGACTGAGCGGCCCGCCTCCTCTCCTACTTCTCCGCGGTGGGCGACACGGACGCCTCCGGGGTCTCCACGGGCGTGGGCAGGGGCCGCGCCAGGGTGGCGGAGAAGCTGGGGTCTCCCGCCGCGGCCAGCGTCTTGCGCAGCGCCATCACCGCGTCATCCACCACGCCCTGTCCCACGATGTTGCTGAGCGCGAGCCCCAGGCTGATGCTCTTGGCCACCGCGTCCATCTTCTTCTCGCGCAGCGCCGAGACCACGTTGGCGAAGTCCTGCTTCTCCTGATCCGTCACGTTCTGCATCATCGCGAAGGCGAGCTGCGGCAGGGCCACCTCGAGCTGCTCGAAGGGAACCATGTGCATGGTCCTGGCCATCATCTCGGCGCGCACCCTGGCGCGAGCCCGGTCCACGGCGCGGTCCGTCGCGGAGAGCATGACCTGCAGCAGCGCGCTCGGGCCGATGGCGATGTCCTCGTTGCCCACGCGCATGTTGAAGGCCGAGGAGCGCAAGAGCCCCATGGCGCCAAACCCGGCGACCAGCGTGTACCCGACCCGCGCCGACGCCGGCCCCTCCCCGAGCAGCACCCCCTGGGCATCCGCCGGGTTCAGCGTCTTGAGCGCGAGCAGGGCCAGGAGCGAGGCGAGCACGTTGAGCAGCGTGTAGGTGATGGCGTGGCGGTTGGTGATGGCCTCGTAGGGGTCATCCTTGTAGCGGGAGACGAGCTCGCCAATTCCGATGAACGCACCGATGAACGCCACGGCGGTGTACTGCGCCGTGTCCGCGAGCAACTCCACCATCTCTGGCTGCATGTCGACTCCCCCAGGGCCCGCTCTTGCCGGGCTCCCCGCGCGATTCTACCTCCCCGTGCCGGACCCGATGAGACCGGAGATGGAGGGTCCATCGCCCACATGGGGGGAGTCATCCGGGCCGGACGCCGCTGGCATGGCGGGGGGTGAACACGGCGCGGGGCCGGTAAATCGGCCTCGGAGCGGACCCCCTTGAAAAGGCACTGAACATCTGTGCACATGAGGGCCCCACGCAGCACGCTGGAGGGGAGTCCCAGGCCATGTTCGACGCGAACGAAAACGATCCCATCTCGCCCGCGATGCGGGCACTGCTCGAGGTGTTCTCCACGGAGCTGTCCGAGGTGAAGTTCCCGGACGTGGACGCGGAGGTGTTGGAGGAGGCGGCGAGCCGGGTGAGGGCGCAGGCCGAGGCGGTGGCGAAGGCGCAGGCGGCGCTGGAGGCGGCGCGCCAGGTGCTGGCCGAGGGGCAGGAGGCGCTGGTGCAGAAGGGCCAGCGGGCGCTGGCGTACGCGCGGGTGTTCGCCGAGGAGGACGCGGAGCTGAGCACGAGGCTGGAGGCCATCCCGCTGCCGAGGGCGGGGCGCAAGGTGGCGCGCGCGGACGGTGGCGTGACGGCCGAGGCCCCCGCGCAGAGCGACGAGTCGGCGCCGAAGCGCCGGGGCCGTCCGCCGAAGTCCCGCCCGAGCGCCCCGCTGTTCGCCGAGGGCGGCTCGCCCGAGGCCGTCGCCATCGAGTCGGTCGAGACGGCGCCCGTGGCCGCCCGTCCCGCCGCGGCGTGAGGCAGGCCAAAGGATATTGACCCTACCTCGGCTCCTCCCAGGGATGTGGGGGTCCCCTGAGCTCTTTCCGGGTCAAGTTGGCTTGCTGAACAAGAGGCACGTGCTGGCCTGGATGCATCCCCATCCCGAGGGGCCCCACCCGTAGGCATCACGGGGCCACAGGTTTGGCTCGGCCGCTCTGGTTTGTGCTTGCCAATCCGCCCTATTTCAGGCCGCTTCCTTCTTTCCGTCCCCGACAAAGCCGAAGTTAGTAGCACCCCCGGAACTACCCCCGGAGCTACTAGGGACCTACTAACAAAGCCGAAGTTAGTAGTCGTCGTACTTGGCGTGAGTGCTATCCCGAACTACTATGTAACTACTATTAGTTACTAAATTAGTAGATCGGAGATGTCGTGCGGATCCCAGCTACGCCTCCTGACCCTCAAGCTGCCTTACAAGCCCTCCTGAAGGGGGATCCAGGCCGCTTGTCGCGTTTCTTCTCGCGCGGATTCAAACCCGAGATCGATGGACAGTACCTTCATTGGGACCAACTTCGGCGGCACCCTCCGCTAGAGGGACTGACACACGAGGAGTGGTGGACTGGCGTCAGCATGGCTCGGAGGGTGCTTAGGACCGAGTTGCCTCTCACTGACAACACAGGGCACAACTTCCACTTCGCGCGAACCGATGGTCTTCTGCTCGCATTGCATCAAATCGACCGCGATATGGGCGGACGGCTTGAGATGGCCGACCCGCAGTTGACCAATAAGGAAGTTCGAGGCCGGTACATCATCCGCTCCCTGATGGAGGAGGCGATTACCTCCAGCCAGTTGGAGGGAGCTTCGACGACCCGCCGTGTCGCAAAGGACATGCTCCTGCACGGGCGGCAGCCGCGAACGAAAGATGAGCGGATGATCTTCAACAATTTCCGGGCGATGGAGCTGCTGCGTAGAAAAGCTCAGGAGCCCCTATCAATCGCTTTGCTTCTTGAACTGCACGAGGTCATCACCGAAGGCACCTTGGAGCATGGTGAGGTAGGGCGGCTGAGGCGCCCAGACGAGCCCGTCACAGTGCAGGACATCAGCAATGGACAAGTTCTCCACATCCCCCCAGATGCACGCGCGCTTCCTTCGCGAATAGAAGCTCTCTGCACGTTTGCAAATGAAAACGCCGGGAATGCCTTCGTCCACCCTGTTGTTCGCGCTATCGGTCTCCACTTTATAATCGCTTATGACCATCCGTTTGTCGACGGCAATGGCCGTACCGCGCGTGCACTCTTCTATTGGAGCATGATCCGGCAACGCTATTGGATTGCAGAGTTCCTCTCCATCTCTCGGATCATCCAGGAAGCACCTGTCCAGTACAGTCGCGCCTTCCTGTTCACCGAGACAGACGGAAGCGACCTCACCTACTTTCTCTTGCACCAACTGGAGGTCATCCGAAGAGCAACGCAGGATCTCTACGTGTATCTCGACCGCAAGAGCAAGGAGGTGCAGGAGGTAGAGGTGCTTCTCAGGGCTGTAGATAACGTCAATCACCGCCAACGGTCGCTTTTGGCCCATGCGCTTCGTCACCCGGGCGCGCAGTACTCGATTGAACCCTACCGCCGCGAGCACGGCGTCGTTTACCAGACCGCTCGTCAAGACCTGCTCGATTTGGAGAAGGCCGGTTACCTGCGGAAGAAGCAAGTGGGGCGGGCCTTCCATTTCTACGCTGTCCCAGAACTTGAGCGGCTTCTGAGGGAGAAGAATTCCTGACGGTAGGGCTCAGGCGGTGCTACGGCTCAGGCGGGTCCTCGGGCGCGAAAGGAGACTGACACAGTTCTCGGCTCCTCCGGGTCCCGGTAGGACATTTCGACGACGAGTTCGTAGGGCTGCGCCAAGTCCGCCCAGTTCCCGCCCCAGACTTTTCCGCAACTCCATCACCATTCGATGTCCCTCTTCGTCGGGAGCGGAGGCCGACCGGAGCCGGTGGGTCAGCACCTGTTCGAGCTCGCGGCAGAGCCAGGTGCGATCTTCTGTTCGGATGAAGTGTTCGTAGGAGAAGCGCGGATCAAGCATGTGCGGTTCCCTGCATGGAGCGGCGCTCCGCGTAGAGCTTGTCCCGCCACGCCAGCAGGTCCCCGAACTCCTCGGCCAGAGCTGGCTCGGTGAACGCGGCGCGCATCGCGGGGCCGAGGGGAATGATGGGGTGCTCCACCGGCCGCACCAGGGTCAGTGACACGGCGATGGCGATGTCCGCGAAGGTGAAGTCGGAGAGCAGCGTGTCGCGCCCCCGCAGCTCCGTCCGGAGCCCTTCGAGTCCCCGCCGGATCGTCGCCCGATCCTGCTCCGGGTCACGCGTGTCCAGGCGGTACTTCCGGTTCATGAACGTCGTTCCCAGCTTCGCGAGCGGCAGCAGTGGTCGAGCGCGAAACGGGCCCGCTCCGGCCAGGGGGAGAACCAGGCGGCGACGAATCGGGGGCGGCTCATGCCGCGAGCATAGCCGCTTCCCTGGCAAGCCCGAGGGAGGTGGGTGGCTGCGCGTCCGGGCGGCCAAGGTGTCCCCGAGGGCATGGACGCCGGGCCAGTGGCTGTTACCGGCAGGGGGTGTTGGATGGACAGAGGGAGATGGGAATGAATGGGGCCCTGGAGGGCCCGGCCTCGCGGCTCGACCTGGAGGCGGTCCAACTGGAGGTGCTGTGGAACGCACCCATCGGTATCGCCCTCGTGGACCGGCGGCTCCAGGTGGTCCGCTTCAACCGGGCCATGGCCGGGCTGCACGGCCCGCGCACCCGGGCCTGGCCGGGCATGGGTCTGGCCGACGTGTTTCCTCCGGGGGAGGCCACGCAGGACCTGCTCTGGCGCCTCCAGCAGGTGCTCACGACGGGACGGCCCTTCCCCTGGCTGGAGCTGGAGTGGGGGCGGGTGAGCTGCCATCCCCTCCATGAGGGCCTGGAGATGGTGGGGCTCTGCCTGTACGTCGAGGAGGTGCCCGAGCCGAGGCTCGCACGCGAGGCGCTCCGGTTCAGCGAGGAGCGGCTGCGCATGTCCCTCGCCTCGGCCTCCATCGGCACCTGGGACTACAACCCCGCCACCGGCGAGTTCCTGTGTGACGCCCGCGCCCAGGCGCTCTTCGGCGCCCCGCCGGACTACCGGATGGACTGCGAGCGGTTCCTCTCCATCGTCCATCCCGAGGATCGCGAGCGCACGGCGCAGGTCATCCAATGGGCCGAGACCCCGGAGAGTGGCGGGGGCTATGACATCGAATACCGCGTCATCGGCATCCAGGATGGCATCGAGCGGTGGCTCTCCGCCCAGGGGCGCGCCTGGTTCGATGAGCGGGGCCAGCTGCTGCGCTTCAGCGGCACGGTGGTGGACATCACCCAGCGCAAGCGCGCCGAGGCCAGTGCCCGCTTCCTCTCGGAGGCCAGCCGGCTGCTCGCCGAGCGCCTGGACCGGGCGGAGGAGATCCTCGAGCGGGTGGCCCGGCTCGCCGCCTCCTCCATCTGCTCCTACTGCATCATCGGCGTGGCGCGGGCGGACGGACATCTGCCGCGCGTGGCCGCGGCGCACCGCGAGCCGTCCGAGGAGCCGCTCGTCCAGCGCGCCAGGAGCTTCGTGCCCCAGGCCCCGGGGAGGAGCCCGCTGCTGGAGGGGGTGCACACGGGGAAGTCCGTCCTCATCCGGGAGTTCACCCGGGACGTCCGCCAGCGCTACGCCGTCTGCCCCGAGCACCTGGAGGTGATGAACACGCTGGATGCCCACTCGGTGATGACGGTGCCGATGCGCGCGGGGGGCAAGGTGCACGGGATGATGATCTTCGCCGCCTGCGCCCCGTTGCGGCGCTTGGACGAGCAGGACCTGTCGCTCGCGGAGGAGCTGGCGCACCGGGTGGGCATGTCGCTGGAGAACCTCCGGCTCTACGAGGAGGCCCGGCAGGCGGTGGGCCTCCGGGACGAGTTCCTTTCCGTGGCGAGCCATGAGCTGAAGACGCCGCTCACCTCGCTCAAGCTCCAGCACACGCTCATCGACAAGTGCCTGACGCCCGAGTGCCGGGCGTCCGTGGGCACGCGGCTCCCCAAGGCGATGCGTCAGGTGGAGCGGCTCACCTCGTTGGTGGACAGCCTGCTGGACGTGAGCCGCATCGGCGCCGGCCGGCTGGGGCTCGAGCCCGTCGACATGGAGCTCACCGGACTGCTGCGCGAGGTGATGGAGCGGCTCTCCGAGGTGTTCGCCCAGGCCGGGTGCGCGGTGGACTTCCCCGCCACGCCGCCCGTGCACGGGTATTGGGATCCGCTGCGCTTGGACCAGGTGCTCGTCAACCTGCTGTCCAACGCGGCCAAGTACGGCGCGGGCAAGCCCATCCACGTGCGCGTGACGGTGGAGGACGAGCGGACACGGCTGATGGTCCGGGACGAGGGCATCGGCATCGCCCCCGCGGACCTGCCGCGCCTGTTCTCCCGCTTCGGGCGCGCCGTGTCCGAGCGGCACTACGGCGGCCTGGGGCTGGGGCTCTTCATCTCCAAACAGATTGTCGAGGCCATGCAGGGCAGCATCCGCGTGGAGAGCGAGCTGGCGCGGGGCTCGACCTTCACCGTGGAGCTGCCGCTGCGTGCCCGGGCGTGAAGAAAGACACCGCCCGGAGATACGTCTTCTCCCGGAGCCCCCTCCGTCAGAAGAACGTACCTCCGGGCGATGGGGCCGCACCCGGGAGGCAGCGCCGGGTGCGGCATTCCTCGTACGGCTTCAGGTGAAGCTCAGTTCTCCGGGTACGCGGTCCAGCCGGCCGTCCAGTCCGTGCTGCCCACCGCGCCGATGAACTTCGCGGTGGCGTCGAAGAACGGATCCGCCGGCGTGGCGGCGTTGGAGGTGAGGAGCGCCTGCGACTCGGCGGCCGGCTTGAAGTTGGGCGTCTTGGCGTTCACCGCGGCGCTCAGCATGGGGTCCACCACGCGGTTGTTGTTCACCGTGGCGAGGAGCTGCTCGTTCTCCTTGTAGATGGTGCCGTCGCTCAGCCGGGTGGCGTCCGCGTTGGTGGTGTTGCCCGCGGCGTCCTTCACCGGGTTGGCCGAGTAGTCGATGGACGTGGTGTTGCCCTTGTTCATCCAGAAGAGGGTGTTCTTGATGCTCAGGTTGCCGGACTCGGACAGCTGCGCCGAGGCCGCGCCGTCCACGTCCACCGCCTTGTCGGCGAAGTAAGCGACGATGGCGTTGTTGAGCTTCACGCCGGCGCCGGTGTTGAACACCAGGCCCTCCTGCTTGGTGCCCGTGGTGGCCGGGGCGCGGTTGGAGCCGATGAAGGAGGCGTTCCAGATCTCCGGCACCGAGCGCGGGGTGGCCGTGTTGGTGGTCTTGTTGCCGCTGGCCTCGATGGCGCGGTTGCCCACCCGGTCGTTCTGCTGGACGATCAGGAACTGCACCTTGCCGCTGTAGCCCAGGTCATAGTCCAGGCCGTCGTCGTCCGGCTGGCTGATGACGAGGTGCTTGAGGTTGGCGGTACCGCCGAACATCTCCACGCCGTCGTCCGCGCCCTTGTGCACCTGGACGAAGTCGAGCTCCGTGGCCGAGCCGCACGCGCCCGTGGTCAGGCCGTTGAGCTCGTTGTCCTCGGCCAGCTCGTAGCCGGCGAACTCGATGCGGGCGTACTTCAGCTTGCCGCAGTCGTGGGCGTCGTCGGTACCGCCGTACTTCGTGCGGTCATCGCCGCTGGTGGCGAAGAAGCCCTCGATGGTGTTGCTGCCACCGGCGACGTTGATTCGCGCGTTGCCCAGCAGCACCACGCCGCCCCAGTCACCGGCGGCGCGCTCGCCCTCGGGCTTCGCGCTGGTGAAGACGATGGGCTTCTCCGCCGTGCCCACCGCGTTCAGCTTCGCGTTGCGGGTGATGACGAGCGCGCTGCCCTCCTCACCGAGAATCTTCGTGCCCGGCTCGATGGTGAGCGTGCCGCTCTCCACGAAGATGTAGCCCTTGAGGGTGTAGACCTTGTCGGCCGTCCAGGTGGTGTTCTGCGTGATGTTGGCGCTGACGTCGTCCGCGGTGTCCTGCTCCACCGGGCCGGGGCAACCGGCGAGCAGGGACGTACCAAGGGTGAGGCCGAGAGCGAGCCGCTTCATGGTGTGCTTCCTTTTGACGGGGGTTACAGGGTCCAGCCGAGCGCCGCGGAGAAGGCGATGCCCGGGCGGTACTTCAGGATGGTGATTCCGCCCTGGTCCAAGACGACGGCGGAGTCGAGCAGGTTGGAGCCGGTGAGCTTGAGCTGCAGGTCGTTGCCGAGCTTCTGGCTGACGGACAGGTCCACGCGGTGGAAGGGCTGCTCGTAGACGTCCGGGAGCGGATTGAGGCCGACCTCGCTGATGCGCGGGCCGTAGACGTTGTAGAGCAGGGCCACCTCGGTGCCGCTCTCGGGGCGGTCGTAGCCGAGGTTGAGGTTGATGACGTAGGGCGACTGGCCCTGCATGGGCCGCTGGCTGTTCGTCTGCGCGCCCAGCTTCTCCGGGTCCGTGAGGACGATGTTGGACTGGATGAGCGTCAGGTTGGCCGCGGCGCGGAAGTGGGAGAGCGCCGGGGAGAGGCGGCCGAGCGACGCGCGGGCCTCCAGCTCGACGCCGTAGCTGTTGGCGCCATCCGCGTTCTCGAAGCCCATGTCGCCGGAGTAGCGGAGGATGCGCTCGATGGGGCTCTGGAAGTTCTTGTAGAAGACGCTGGCGGCGAGCACCTCGTTCTCCCCGACGAACCACTCCAGACGGGTGTCGAGGTTGTGGATGCGCGTCTCGAGCAGCTCCGGGTTGCCGGACACGTTCCGGCGGCGGACGAAGTCGAAGAAGATGAACGGGGCCAGCTCGCGGAAGGTGGGCCGGGCCAGCGTGTAGCTGTAGCCGGCGCGCAGGTTCATGTCGGGACGCAGCGCGTAGATGGCGTTGAAGGCCGGCAGCACGTCCAGGTAGTTCGCACGGGTGTTGCCGGTGGAGGTGGTGTCGAACGGGCTGTGGGCGGTGAGCTGCTGCAGCGAGTGCTCCACGCGCACGCCACCCACCAGGCGCAGGGGCTCCACGGGCTTGTAGTCCGCCGTCGCGAAGCCGGCGAAGACGCCGAGGTACGCGTCATAGGCGTCATCGCCGCGCGTGGTCTCGCGCATGCGGACGCTGGTGCCCAGGTGGGAGGAGGCGAAGAGCTCCTCGGGGGGCAGCGAGGTGTCCACCGGGGTGTCGGTGAGCAGGTAGCGGAAGCGGCGGGCCTGGAAGTCACGGAAGGACACCTGGGCCAGACCGCCCGCCTTCACGCGCACGTCGGAGAAGGGCAGGGTGAGGCTGGCGCTGCCGCCGGTGGAGGTTTCTCCGAGCGTGCCGAAGAAGCGCTCGCCGCTGTTGGGCTGGTTGGGGAAGGCGTACTTTCCGGTGGGGGTGCCCAGGTCGTCGCTGTAGAGGGTGTCGCGGGTGTCCGGCTCGTCGCGGTCCACGCGGCTGAAGTTGGCCTGCCAGTCGAGCTCGGCATCGCCCAGGGTGTTGAGGCGGTGGAAGCCGCGCACCTGGTTGAAGGAGAGGGCGCGGGAGACGAACTGCAGGCGCGTGCTCTCGAAGGTCTCCGAGCGGCCGTTGTTCACGCCGCGGGAGGTGAAGGTGGTGCTGTCCGTGCCGCGCGTGTAGAGGCTGAAGAAGGTGAGCTCGTTGTCGCGGTCGAACTGGTAGCCCACGCTGGCGAGCGCGCTGAGGGTGGAGCCCTCGGAGCCCTGGAGGGTGCGGGTGGCGTCCTGGGCCTGGAGTTCGCCCACCGGCATGTCGGCGCGGGCGAACTCGGACTCGCGGACGCTCTCCTTGTGGCCGTAGTTGACGGTGGCCAGGTAGCCCAGGCGGCTGTTGCCGAAGCGCAGCGTGTCACCCATGGACGCGCCCAGGCCCAGGTTGGGCAGCGCGGTGGCGCGGCGCGCGGACCAGATGTTGGGGAAGGACTGCCAGGTGCTCGCCGAGCTGCCCATCCGCTCGTTCTGGGGCAGGCCCGCGGGGAGCTGGCGGTCGGGGCCCGCGAAGCTCAGCGCCTCCAGGAAGCTGCCCGGGTGCGTGTTGCGCTGCTGGAAGGTGGAGATGCTGTCGCCCGAGAAGGTGATGCGCGGCTTGAACTCGAACTTGCTCGGGTAGGTGTTGGTCTCGATGAGGAGCGTGCCACCGCCGAAGGTGCCGGGCAGGTCACTGGTGTAGCTCTTCACCACGTTGAGGTTGGCCAGGAGGCTGGTGGGGAAGAGGTCCAGCGGAACGGAGGGCTCATCCGGCTCGGGGCTGGGCAGCAGCGCGCCGTTGAGCAGCGTCACCGAGTAGCGGCCACCCAGGCCACGCAGCAGCATGAAGCGGCCATCCACCACCGTGACGCTCACCACGCGCTTCACCGCGTCCGAGGCGCTCGAGTCCGGCGTGCGGGCGATCTCCTGGGAGCTGATGGCGTCGGAGACGGCGGCGGCCTTCTTGCGCTCCTGGAGCAGGGCGCCCTCGGCACGGCGGTCCGCGCGGGCCTCGACGACGACTTCCTGCACGGCGCCCGCGTCGGCGCTCAGCTGCACGTCCAGCTTCGTGGCCTTGCCCTGCTCCACGATGACGCCAGTGATGCGGCGGCCCTCGTAGACGTCATAGAAGACGCGCAGGTCATACTTCCCGGGAGGAAGCGCGAGCTGGTAGTTGCCGTCGATGTCGGTGAGCACGCTCTTCTGTCCGCCGGTGACGACCTTCACCGTGGCCTCGATGAGCGTCTCCTTCGTCTGGGCGTCGGTGATCTGGCCGTAGACGCCGGTGAAGCCCGGAGGAGGCGTGGCCGAGTCAGCCATCATCTCGTCGTCGCTGCGCTCGGCGGCGTCAGCGGCGTCAGTGGCGGTGTCACTGGAGGTGGCTGCCGTGCCCACTCCTCCCTCGCCCTCCGGGAGAGGGTCGGGGTGAGGGTGCTGGGTTGAATCCGCGTCAACCTGGGACGAGGACCCGGAGGCCTCTGGAACAGGCGCCTGCGCCATCACGGGCGCGGCCAGCAGTGCGAGCGCCGCCAGTGCGGCGCGAAGGGAATGGAGAGACAACACGGGACTCCTCACCAACGAGCGCGCGTAGAGAACGCGACGCCCGTGGCAACGAAATGGATGGAAGGTGAAAAGGGAGAGACCGGAATGAAGACTTCAGGTCACGGCGCGGCCGGCTCGGCGACGGCGTCGGGGACCACGGCGACGGTGAGATTCCCGCCACGCGCGAGGTCCATGACTTCCATCGCGGTGCCATACGGCACGTCGTTCTCCGCGTCGAAGAACACGATCTTGTCCGGGCGCGCGTTGATCATCCGCTGGAGCCGGGCCACGACCTGGTCGCGCGGCACGTCCTCGCGGTTGATCTGCACGGCGCCCGCCTTGGTGACGGTGAGCACCACGGGAGGCAGTGCGCCGGGAGGAGGCGGAGCCACTTCGGTCTGCTCGTCCGCCTTGCCCGGCACGTCCATCCACATCTGCTTGGTCATCAGCGGGGTGACGACCATGAAGATGATGAGGAGCACGAGCACCACGTCCACGAGGGGCGTCACGTTCATCGCGGGGCGGATGCCGCCCTTGCCACCACCGAGATCAAAGGCCATGGCGCGTCACTCCTTCTTCCGGTCGATGACCTGGAGCGAGATGCCCGGGAAGCCGATGTCCTGCAGCGTCTTGAAGACCCCGCGCACCTCGGCGTAGCGCACGCCCCGGTCCGCCTTGAGCACCACGCGGGCCTCGGGGTCCTTCTCGTGGACGGCGCGGAGCTGCTCGGCGAACTGCGCCTTGGGCACCTCCTTCTTGTCCACGAACAAGGCGCCCTGCGCCGTGAGACTCACGGTGGTGGGGGTGAGCGAGTTCTCCTCGCCCTTGTCCGGATTCGTCACCGCCGGGAGGTCCACCGCCGCGCCTGCCTCGAGCTGCGGGGTGACCACCATGAAGATGATGAGGAGGACGAGCACCACGTCCACCAGCGGGGTGACGTTCATCTCGGGCACGAGCCCACCGCTACGCCGGGCGGACATCGACGCCCTCCTTGCGCGTGGCGCGCTCCACGTCCAGGGCCACCGCGCCCTCCCCGCGCACCGCGGGAGACACCACCCCGTCCACGTCCTCCAGGTGGTCCATGAACTCCTTGCGGGCCAGGTCCAGCGACAGCAGGAGCGCGTCGGAGCGGGTGGTGAGGAAGTTGAACATCAGCACCGCGGGGATGGCCACCAGCAGGCCGAGCGCCGTGACGACGAGCGCCTCGGCGATACCGGCGGACACCGCGCCCAGGCCGCCCGAGCCCGTCTTCGCGATACCGGCGAAGGCCTCGATGATGCCCACCACCGTGCCGAGCAGACCGACGAACGGCGCCACCGAGCCCACCGACGCCAGCACGCTCATGCCCCGGCGCACGTCCGCCGTCACGCGCTCGTAGATGCGCTCCAGGTCTCTCCGCGTCAGCTCCACCGCGCCCAGCTTGCCCTGCGGCGCCGCCTTCTTGGCCAGGTACGTCTTCACGCCACCGCCCAACAGCTTCGCCAGGCTGCTCGCCCGGGCCGCCGAGGACTCGATGACGAACTGCTCGTGCTGCTGCGTCTCCAGCAACTTGCCGGCCCGCGCGGCGAACTTCCGGTCCGCCGCCTTCGAGCGGAAGAAGTAGATGAGGCGCTCGAAGAACACGACCATCGACGCCAGCGCGAAGGCGACCAGCGTGTAGGCGATGCACCGGGCGAAAAAGCCCATGTGGTGGTAGATCTCGATCAGATTGAAGTTCATCTGGGGGGCTCCGGCGGGTGAGACAGAGGTTGCTCGCTACTTGAGACGGAAGGGGACCTTCACGATGCGGAAGACGGCGGTGGGCTGGCCGTCCACGAGCGCGGGCTCGTAGCGCCACGTGCGCACCGCGGCGATGGCGGCACCCACGAAGGGCTCCTCGCCGCGCATCACCTTGACGTTGCTGACGCCGCCGTCCGCCTCGACGACGATCTTCAGGATGACCATGCCCTCCTGCCCCTTGGCCCTCATGTCCGAGGGGAACTCGGGCAGCAGGTTGGAGCTGAGCTCCTTGGGCGGGGTGGCGGACTCGGGGAGGTTGATGGGCTTGGGCCGCAGCGAGCCACCGGCCACGCCGGGGCTGTCCACGCCCGTGACGATGGCACCCGCGACGAGCTGGCCCGTGCCTCCCACGGCGACGGGCGCCTCGGCCACCGCGTGCTCCGCGTCGGCCTCGGGCGGCTTCTCCACCGGAATCTCCTTGGGCGCCACCATGGCCGCGGGCGCGGCGACGGTGGGCGGCGGAGGAGGCTTCGCCTTCGGCTTGGGCGGCGGGGGCGGCGGGGGAGCCGGCTTCACCTCGACCACCGGAGGAGGAGGCGGCGGCGGACGGAACACCACGTCCACCTTCTTCTCCTTGATGACTTCCCGCACCTGGTTGCCCACGGCCACCGCCGTGAGTCCGATCAGGGCGCACATCCCGAGGGAGGCGACGCCCGAGAGCGCGAACCGCCGGGCGGACTGCACGTCGGTGGCGCTGTCGTAGGTCTCGAACATGACGTCCAGCCGTATAGCGACGTCACGTTTCAGCCACGTGCAGCCCCCGCAACACTTCGTCACGCCGTGCGTCACGTCCGGCTCGCGCGCATCTCACGGCCGTGTCACGCCGTGACGATTCGTGCACGATGGGTGTCGGGTGGGTTTCACGTCACGGATGCGTCACGGTGGGATGACGGAGGTGACTGGAAAGGTCGTCTCCTTCTGGAGCCGTCACCGGGCGGGCAGGCAGGCGGCGGGTACTCTCGGAAGGCCGTTCGTTTGGAGGGGTACACCGAACCGTGCGAGTCTCGTGGACCATCATGTCGGCCGCGGAGCTCCAGGAAATGGAGCAGGGAAGGATCGGTCCCTACCGCCTCCTGGGGAAGTTGAGCTCGGGGGGGATGGGGGTCGTGTACCGCGCGTGTTCCGACGAGACGGGGGAGCGGGTCGCCCTCAAGACGGTGCGGGTGCCCGAGGCGGCCATGCTGCGAGGCATCCGCCGGGAGATCCACGCGCTGCGGCGCATCCAGCACCCGGGCGTGGTGCGCGTGCTCGCCGAGGGCGTGCAGGACGGACTGCCCTGGTACGCCATGGAGCTGCTCGAGGGGCTCACCCTCCGGCGCTACATCGACGAGCTGTGGAAGCGCAACCCCGGCACCACGACGGATGTCATCACCCAGGTCGTCTCCGCTCCCGAGGCTCCGAGCGTCACGGGTTCCACGGGCGTCTCGTTCCGTCCCTTCGGGCCGCCCCCGTTGGAGCAGCGGCGCGAGGCGTCCCTGGAGCGGCTGGGCGAGGTGCTCACCCTGACGCGCCGCCTGTGCTCCGCGCTGGCCTTCCTGCATGGCGAGGGCATCGTCCACCGCGACCTCAAGCCGGAGAACATCGTCATCCGCCCGGACGGCACGCCGGTGCTGGTGGACTTCGGGCTGGCCTCGGCCTTCGGAGGGCCGCTGGGCCGCGAGTCGCTCGATGTCTCCGGCAGCCTGGAGGGCTCCTATGTCTACATGGCCCCCGAGCAGATCAAGGGCGGGCTGGTGGATGCGAGGGCGGACCTCTACTCGCTGGGCTGCATCCTCCATGAGCTGGTGGTGGGGCAGCCGCCCTTCCCGGGCTCGGGCTGGGAGGTGCTGCGGCGGCACCTGCAGGAGCAGCCGTACCGGCTCTCGGAGTGGGTGAAGGGCGTGCCGCCGGAGCTGGATGCCCTGGTGCAGCGCATGCTGGCGAAGGTGCCCCGCGAGCGCATCGGCTACGCCGCGGACGTGGGCGCCGTGCTCGCCGGGCTCGGGGCGGAGGAGCTGCCCCGGCCACCGCGAGGCACACCGCGGCCGTACCTCTACCGGCCCGAGTTCGTGGGCCGGCAGCGGCTCCTGATGGAGATGGAGCAGCGGCTGGCGATGGCCCGCGAGGGCAATGGCGGCTGTCTGCTGATCGGCGGCGAGAGCGGCGCGGGCAAGACGCGCGTGGTGATGGAGTGCGCGGTGTCCGCGGGCCGGACGGCCTTCCGCGTCGTCACGGGTGGGTGCCTCCCGCTGTCCGGAGGAAGCACGGGCGAGCAGCTGTACGGTGAGCCGCTGCATGCCTTCAAGCCGCTGCTGCAGGCCATCGCCGACGAGTGCCGGCACCTGGGTTTCGAGGAGACGGAGCGGCTGCTGGGCGCGCGGGGGCGGGTGCTGGCCCGCTACGAGCCCGCGCTGGCGGATCTGCCCGGACAGGACGCCCGCCCCGAGCCTCCGCGGCTCCCCCCGCAGGCCGCTCGCGAGCGCGTCATGCGCTCCCTGGCCGAGACGCTCGCCGCCTTCTGCGAGAAGGAGCCCGTGCTGCTCGTCATCGACGACCTGCAGTGGGCCGATGAGCTGTCGCTGGGCGTGCTGGACTACTTGCAGGCGGGGTTCCTCGGCGAGTCGCACGTGCTGGTGGTGGGCACCTACCGCAGCGAGGAGCTGGACGCGGCGCTGCGGCTGCTGCTGGCCGCGCCGGGCGTGACGCACCGGGCGCTGGGGCAGTTGGACGAGTCCATGGTGGCGCGGATGGTGGAGGACATGCTGGCGCTGCCCTCGCCGCCGGACACCTTCGTGCGCTTCCTCACGACGCGCTCGGCGGGCAACCCCTTCTTCGTGGCCGAGTACCTGCGCACCGCCATCGACGAGCGGCTGCTCTTCCGGGATGTGTTCGGCCGGTGGCAGGTGGCCGCGGGCGGCGACACCCTGGAGCGGTTGCACGAGGAGCTGCCGCTGCCCGGCGTGCTGCACGACCTGGTGGGCCGGCGGCTGGAGGGCCTGGGCTCGGAGGCGCGGAGCCTGCTGGAGGTGGCGTCGGTGCTGGGCCGCGAGCTGGACGCGGACGTGCTGGCGGTGGCCGCGGGGATGGGGGACCTGCAGGAGCTGGAGGCGCTGGAGGAGCTGCGCGCGCGGCACGTGTTGGAGGACGCGGGCGGCGGGCGGCTGCGCTTCGTCCACGACAAGCTGAGGGAGATCGCCTACGAGGGCATCCTCCCCGAGCGGCGCCGTTCCCTGCACCGCGCGGCGGCCATGGCGCTGGAGGAGCACCACGCGGAGGAGGGGGTGCCCCCGGCGCTCTACCCCGTGCTGGCGCACCACTTCGAGCTCGCCCAGGACGACGTGTGGACCTTCGAGTACCTGGAGAAGGCGGGGACGCACGCGCTGCAGTCGGGGGCGAACCTGGAGGCCTCGGGCTACCTGCGCCGGGCGCTGGAGCTGGAGGTGCGGCGCGGGCAGGACACGGGCGTGCGGGTGGATGCGAGCCGGCGCGCGCGCTGGGAGCGGCTGCTCGCCGAGGCCATGCACGGCCTGTCGGACTTCGAGGCCTGCATCTCGCACGGAAAGCAGGCGCTGGCGGAGCTGGGCCGGCCGCTGCCGGAGACGCCGGGAGGGTTGGGGCGCTTCATCCTGACGCAGGTGGTGCGGCAGGTGCTGCACCTGGTGCTGCCCCGGAAGTGGGTGCGCGAGGAGGATCGGCAGACGCGTGTGTTGCTGGGGGCCTCGGCGCTCGCGGCGACGCGGCTGGCCGAGTGCTACTACTGGCGCTATGACCCGATGCGCATGGTGGCCACCGCGCTGCTGGCGGTGAACCTGGCCGAGCGCGCGGGCCGCGACGCGGAGATGCTGCGGTTGTATGGGCAGCTCGGCTCCATCGCCGGCATGGGACGGCTGCACCCGCTGGCGCGCAGCTACTTCCGCCGCGCCCAGGGCGAGGGCCTGCTGGTGGAGGATCCGAGTGCCACGGCGTTCGGGCTCATCGTCGAGTCGATGTATCACTCGTGCTTCGCGCGCTGGGAGCCGGCCGCGGCCAAGGCGAGCGAGGCGCAGCGGGTGTTGCTGCGGCTGGGAGACAAGGGCGAGTTCGAGCTGTCCGAGGTGCTGCTGGGGCACGTGGACTACTACACGGGGCGCTTCGAGGAGGCGCTGGCGCGCTTCGCGAGCATCCGTGAGTCGGCCCGGAAGCGGGGACATTTCCAGCACGAGGTGTGGAGCGCGTACACCATGGCGCGCAGCCTGCTGGTGCTCGGCCGGCTGGACGAGGCGATGCCGTTGCTGCGCGAGGCGGTGGGGATGCTGCGGGGGAAGCATGATCCGCTCTCGCACATCATCTGCGGCGGGCTGCTGGGGATGGCGTACCTGGAGCGCGAGGAGTGGGAGCGGGCGCGCGACGAGGCGGACAAGGTGATGGAGCTGGCCCGGCGCTACGAGCCCATGCTGTACACGGAGAGCCACGGGTACGAGGGCGCGGCGCGCGTGTACCTGGCGCTGTGGGAGCGCGAGCGGGTGCCCGGACAGAAGCCGCCGCCGGTGGCCGAAGAGGCGAAGCGGGCGTGCGCGCGGTTGTCGTCCTTCGCGGTGCGTTTCCCCCTGTCGGGGGCGGTGGCGCTGCGCTGCACGGGGCGGATGCACTGGTTGTTGGGCCACCAGTGGCGGGCGCGCTCGGCGTGGAAGCGCAGCGCGCGGCTGGCTCGGGAGATGGGCATGCCCTACGACGAGGCGATGGCCTGGCTCGAGCTGGCGCGGGCCTCGGCGCCGGGGAGTCTGGAGCGAGAGGAGTCCGCGCGGCACGCGGTGGAAGGGTTCAGCCGGCTGGGTTGCATCGGGCTGCTGCGTGAAGCCGAGTCGCTGAATCTCCCCTCTCCCCTCGGGAGAGGGACGGGGTGAGGGTGCCACGCATCCCGGGTTGAACCCCCTGTCCCCAATTCGGGCCACGGGTTGAAGAACGGGCCCGGACACCCTCACCCTGACCCTCTCCCGGAGGGAGAGGGAGCATGGCTCACAACCCGGGCCACAGCGGGGTGAGGGTGCGCAGGCTTCCGTCCTGTTCACGGAGCAGCGCCACCACCCGGCCTCGCTGCAGGGCGAGCACGGGTGCTTCCGGATCCGGAAACCCCTCGGGCAGGCGCCAGGCCGGGGGCCGCACCTGTCCGACGGGCACGGAGCGCCCGTGCTTGAGGTCGTTCACCTCGTCGCCCGCGATGACGCGGGAGGCACACCACGGCAGCGCCTCGGGACCGTGCAGCCAGACGCGCCCTCCCGGGCCCGGGTCCTCCCACGGGCCGATGGCGGTGCGGTGCAACCGGGACAAATGGGCCCCGCAACCGAGCGCCCGGCCGAGGTCCCGCGCGAGTGCTCGCACGTAGTAGCCCCCGCGGCAGGTGATGCGCAGGCGGCTGCGGCGCGGCAGCTCATGCGAGAGCCACCGTGCCTCGTGGAGATAGACGCGAGAAGGAGGAAGCTCCACGGACTCGCCCCGGTGGGCCTTCTTGTAGGCCGGCTCGCCACCTACCTTCTTGGCACTGGTCGCGGGGGGCACCTGCTCCCTCCAACCCAGGAAGGGGACGAGCGCGGCATCCAGAATATTGTCCGACAGGCCAGTCGTATCACCTTCATGGATGACCTGACCGAGCAGGTCTCCGTTGTCTGTCTCCGTGCCCCAGGTGACCTCCGCCTCGTACGTCTTCGGAAGGGCGTGCAGCAGGTCCATCAGGTGCGTGGCCGGGCCCGCGAGCAGCAGCAGCAGGCCCTCGGCGAAGGGGTCGAGCGTGCCGCCGTGGCAGACGGGCAGTTGTTTGCGCGTGAGGCCCGCGGCTTCCACCTCGCCCATGAATGCCTGCACCAGCGAGAAGCTGGTGGGGCCCACCGGTTTATGGGCCAGGTAGATGCCGGGATTCATGTGTCGGGTTTCCTCGGAAGTTCATCGGGATGTAGCGCATGCATACCTTTATTTCCGGGGACAACTCGATGGTGGAGACGGGACGGGACAGGACGGGCGAGCCACGGACCGAGGTCTGGGGCCGTGCCGTCCTGCTCTTCGCCGCCTTCTGCGGCCTGAAGGCGCTCAGCTCCCTCTTCGTCTTCCCGCCCCTCCAGAGTGCCTCGGTGTGGCTCCCCAGCGGGTTGACGCTCGCCGTCTTCCTGCGCGCGGCCCCGCGCCGCTGGCCCGTGTACCTGGCCGCCGTCTTCGCCGGCTGGTCCAGGACGTGGTGGAGCGCTTCTCCGAGGAGCTGGGGCGCGCCGGTTGCGAGGTGTCGCTGTCCCTGCAGCCCCACGTCACCGGCAGGTGGGACCGGGCCCGGCTGGAGCAGGCCCTCACCCACCTGTTGAGCAACGCCGCGAAGTTCGGCGCCCGCCGGCCCATCCGGCTCCTGGTGTCGCAGGGGGGTGGCACGGCCCGGCTCGTGGTGGAGGACCAGGGCATCGGCGTCTCCCCGGAGGCGCTGGAGCGCATCTTCGGCCGCTTCGAGCGGGCCGTCCCCACCCAGGAGTATGGCGGCCTGGGGCTCGGCCTCTTCCTCACCCGGCAGATCGTCGAGGCCCATGGGGGCTCCATCCACGTCACCAGCCGGCCGGGCGAGGGGGCCACCTTCGTCCTGGAGCTGCCCGCCTCCCCCCCGGGCTCCTACATGGCCGGGCCCGCCCCCTGGCCCCACCCCCCCGCCGACTCGCACCCCACGTGAAGGGCGGACAACACCCGGGCCTCCCCCCACCCCCCCGCCTGTCCTCCAGCCAACCGATGAACGTAAATGTTTCCGACTGCAACTGGATGGCATACAATCCCGTGACGAGCTGTAACCGTGCGATCTTGCTGGGGCGTCGTCTAAAGGCAGGACGTCAGACTTTGAATCTGATCATCAAGGTTCGAATCCTTGCGCCCCAGCCACCCTTCTTCTCTCGAGGACGGTGGACCGATGCCGCAGCCGCAGAAGTTGCTCCTGCTGGTCCCCCTGGGTAGCCCGACTCCGGTGCTCCTCAAGGAGTTGGAGGGACCCATCTCCCTGCAGCTGGGCCTCGCCTCCGTGGTGAGCAAGGCGTCGCTGCCGGCGCCCACCTACGCCTTCAACAAGGACCGGGGCCAGTACCACTGCAACGCCATCATGCGCCGGCTGGCGGGGCTGCTCGAGCCCGGGCAGTCCATGGTGCTGGGCGTCACGGACGTGGACCTCTTCGTGCCGGACTCGCCCTTCGTGCTGGGCGAGGCGGACCGGGAGTCCAAGAGCGCCGTGCTGAGCCTGTTCCGCCTGCGCCAGGGCGCCGACGGCGAGCAGCTGCGGCGCCGGCTCCAGGTGGAGGCCGTGCACCAGGCCGGGCACCTGCTGGGGCTGTCCTACTGCGAGGACGCCCGGTGCGTGATGTTCTTCTCCCAGACGCCACAGGACTGCGATCGCAAGCAGCTGTCCCTGTGCAACAACTGCCGCAACGAGCTGAACAAGCTCAACCGCTAGGCGCGCCGGCCCTCCGCGCGCGTCCGCTCCCCACTCGTGTTTGAATGCCGCGCCCGCATGGACGTCTCCATGCGCGGGGCCGGAAGACACAGGAGCACGAGCGTATGAAGCTGTTGCGGATTCTCGGGTTGGCGGCGGTGGTGGGGCTGTCGGGGTGTGATTTCGAGGGCTTTGACCCGGATGGCGGCGGTGGTGGCGGCGGCGCCGGCGGCACCTTCAGCCGTGGCTTCGTCTTCGTGCGCAACGGCACCAGCGGCCGCAACCTGTACGCGGTGGATGACGCGGGCGACCCCAACTCCCCGCTGCAGCTCACCACCCAGGGCAACGCGTACTACCCCACCGTGTCGCGCAACGGCCGGCTGGTGGCCTTCGTGTTCCGCTCCGGCACCGCGTCGGAGCTGCGCACGGTGCCCACCACGGGCACGGGCCAGCCCTCCACGGTGTTCTCCAGCACCAGCACCGCCTGCACGGGTTGCGGCAACTTCCGCTTCCCCACCTTCAACCCCAGCGGCAGCACCATCGTCTTCACCCTGGACCAGGGCGGCTACGCGAAGCTCGCCCGGGTGAACGCGGATGGCAGCAGCTTCCAGCTCCTCACCAACGGCAGCCCCTACGTCTACGGCGCCGCCTCCTACTACCCGGATGGGCAGTACGTGCTCGCGTCCGCCGGCTACACCACCAGCCAGCTCAACTTCCTCGTGAAGGTGGGCGTGGCCACCGGCTCCACCGACGTCATCTCCACCAGCCTGGGCAATACCGCCCAGGTGGTGGTGTCCCGCCCCACCGTGTCCCCGGACGGCACCAAGGTCGCCTTCGATGGCCGCACCAGCAGCGGCACGCAGATCTTCGTGGGACTGCTCGGGCAGACGCTCACCAGCGTGACCCAGCTGACGTCCCACACCGGTGAGTACGGCGTCGAGGACACCTGGCCCAGCTGGCGCGGCAACACCGAGGTCGCCTTCCTCTCCAACGCCGGCGGCAACGACAACGTCTACCGCATCAGCATCGCCTCCACCGGCGCGGGCACTCTGCTCGTCCCGGGCGCGCTGGAGCCCTCGTACGGCGGTATCTGAGTTTCGTCTCTGATGCACGAAGGCCCGGGACCCTGTGTGGGGTCTCCGGGCCTTCTTGTTTCAACCTGGGGCCCTCGACACCCTCACCCCGTCCCTCTCCCGGGGGGAGAGGGGATTTGCTCGGAGTTGTTGCCTGGGGTGCTGGGGTGCTGGGAGGCTCGCGGCTACTCGGGCTTGGCGTTCACCGCGACGCTCGGCGCCACCGTGCCCGCTCCCTGCTTCACCTCCAGCGCATCCGCCACCAGCTCGGTGATGTCCTTCACCTTGATGCGCTCCTCGCGGCCCGTGTCGTTCACCGCGTCCTTCAACATCGTCGAGCAGAACGGGCACGCCACCGCGACAATCCCCTTGCCGCCCGGCTCCTTGTACTCGCCCACCAGGCCCGGCTTCTTCTTGTCCGTCGCGTCCGGGTACGGCGTGCTCGGATCCTCGGCGTGCTTGAGCGTCAGCGCCGCCTCGTTCAACCGGTTGTGGTTGATGCGCGTGCCGATGTGCTCCTCCATCCACATCCGCCCGCCACCCGCGCCGCAGCAGAAGCCCTCCCGCTGGCTGCGCTGCATCTCCACCACCTCGAGTCCCGGAATCGCCTTCAGCACCTCGCGCGGCGCGTCGTACACCCCGTTGTGCCGGCCCAGGTAGCACGGGTCGTGGTACGTCAGCTTCTCGTTCATCACCGCGGACAGCTTGATGCGCTTGTCCTTCAGCAACTCGTTGATGAGCTGCGTGTGGTTGATGACCCGGTACTCGCCGCCGAACTCCGGGTACTCGTTCTTGATGGTGTTGAAGCAGTGCGGGCACTGCGTAATCACCGCCTTGACGCCCATCGCGTTCCAGCTCTCGACGTTCGTCTTGGCCATCGTCTGGTACAGGTACTCGTTGCCCAGGCGGCGCGCCGTGTCGCCGTTGCACATCTCCTGCTTGGACAGCGTCGCGAAGCTCACCCCCGCCTCGCGGAGAATCTTCACCAGCGCCCGGCTCACCTTCTTCTGCTTGTCGTCGTAGCTGCCCGCGCAGCCCACGAAGAAGAGGTACTCGTACGTCCCGCCGTCACCCCACGTGGGCAGCGCCAGGTCCTCCGCCCACGCGTCGCGCTTGTCCTGGCCCAGGCCCCACGGGTTGCCCTGGCGCTCGATTCCCTCGAACACGCGCTGGATTTCCTGCGGGAACTCCGCCTTCACCTGCACCTGGTAGCGGCGCATGTCGATGAGCCGCGGCACGTTCTCGATGAACACCGGGCACGCCGTCTCGCACCAGCCGCAGCTCGTGCACGCCCACACCGTCTCCGCCTTCAGCGCGCTCCCGATGATTTCAGGCAGCGGCTCCACCGTGCCCGACGGGCCCCGGCCCTCCTCCACCCACATCTCGTGCTCCCAGATCCAGTGCTTCAGGTCCTGGTTCACGCCCTTGTGGGTGAGCGGCTTGCCCGTGATGTACGTGGGGCAGTGCGTCTGGCAGCGGCCGCACTCGGTGCACGAGTACAGGTCCAGGCCCTGCTTCCACGTCAGGTCCTTCACCGTCGCCGTGCCGAACTCCTCCTTCTCCAGGTTGGGCGTGGGCAGCTTCGCGCTCTGCGTGTTGCGCTGCCCCTGGCCCAGGCGCAGGAAGAACACGTTGGGCAGGCCGGTAATCACGTGGAAGTGCTTGCCCACCGGCAGGAAGTTGAGGAAGGCCAGGATGATGGTCAGGTGGATCCAGAAGCCCGCCACGCCCAGCACGTGCGCCGCGGTCCAGCCCAGCGGCGCCATCGCCATGGCCACCACGCTGGTGACCGGCTCCCACCAGACGAAGTGGGGCGTGGCCAGCGGCATCGCCTGCTCACGCGGCACCATGTGGCTGCCACCGAAGAGGAACTCCGTCACCATCAGCCCCGAGATGAAGCCGAGGATGAGGAAGGCCTCCCAGGAGGGGCTCATGCGGTCCGGCTTCACGCTGGCGCGCATGTAGACGAAGTAGGCCGCGCCCAGCAGCGCCCCGGCCGCCACCAGGTCCTTGGTCAACAGGTAGACGCGGTAGACGTCGAGCAGCAGGGGGTGCGCGCCCCAGAAGGGGTCCTTCAGGTCCGTGAGCAGCACCAGGGCCGTCTCGGAGAAGCCCATCACGAACATCATGATGGTGCGCAGCGCCAGCACCACGAACGCCGCGAAGATGAAGACGTGCATGAGGCCCGGGGTGAACTCCTCCGGATCCACCATGCGCTTCTGCCCCAGTCCGAAGCGCAGCAGCGCGGCGGCTCGCTGGGGGAGGTTGTCCAGCCGGTTCTCCGTCTTCATCGCCAGCAGGACGCCGATGCGTCCGGCCATGGTCATGACGAAGAGGGAGACTCCGACGGCGAGGAGAAGGCCTGTAATGATGGGACTCATGGCGGTTCGGTGAACCTCGCGAAACTGCTGTAACTCCGCAACCCTAACAAGGTTGATTCGCGAATCAAGCGCCTGTCCGGGGTGGGCGCCGCAGTGTTTCTACTGGGGGCGACGCCTGCACGTTCCTCGGGCGGGGCAACGTGGACAGCACGACCGTGCCTCGGGTGCTCGACGTCCGGTGCGTGTGTGCCAGGAGGGGTCCGGCTGTGCCGCCGCGGGGGGCTCTCCCGCGGGGCTGCTGGGGCTGCTGTTCCTGCTCGCCTGGCCGTCCCCCGGCCGGGCCCGGATGCGCCGGAGCTGAAAACGCGGCCCGCCCGGGTCCTCGGAAGGGGTGCTCCGGGCGGGCTGCCACAAGCTCCTGTGTAAATGCAAGCAGGCGTGCACCATGAGACGTGGTTGGCCGCTTGAGAGCCCAAGGACTTTACAAGACCGCCGACAATGCCCATCCTGGACGGTAAATCGGTCAACGCGTTGAACGGAGCACCACATGGGGTGGGCTCCAGGTGACCGAAAGGGGGGCGCGCGTGTGGGGCGTCGAGCCCGCGGGCCGGCGACCTGTGGCCACACGAAGAGCGCCCAGGAGGAGCCATGGTGCACGACGACACGACGTACCTGGACGACGAGGGGCTGGCCTACGTGGTTCCGGGCGGTGAGGACGATGAGTCGGGAACCATCATGCCGGTGAGGGTGACGACCGGCGGACGGCTGTGGGGGGCCGACGACGCGTACGGCGGGTACGACGCCGAGTAGTGCCACGGCCCCCGCGTCACGGGACGAGACGCGGGGGCGCGAGTGTGACGCGGAGGGACGCGTCTCCCTGTCGAGCCGGTGCCTGGCACCCGTTCCGGGGATGGAATCCGCGGCTCCGTGTATCTTCCTCCCCTCGTGGGATTTCCGAGCGAATCGAGCGCAGGTGAAGCGGTGGCGGGGCATCCCGAGGAGGAGCTCGCGCGCTTCGACTGGCTGCTGCCCGCGCTGAAGCAGGCGTACCAGCGCAACCGTGGCAAGGCGTGGACGGCCGCGGAGCTCGGCGAGCTGTCGGGCCTGCCAGAGGCGGAGGTGGCGCGCACGCTGGAGCGCTTCGCCTCGGAGCTCGAGCTCGCGGAGGTGCTCTTCGGGGAGGACGGGGGGCTCGTCGACGCCATCCAGCTCTCGCCCGCCGTGCTGGAGACGGAGCCCTTCGCCACCGTGCGCGCGCGGCTCGCGGCCCAGGGCCCGCTGGAGGCCCCCCTCCACCTCACGCACCTGCGCGTGGACGGGTACCGCGTGCTCGAGGGACTCGAGGCGCGGCTCGGGGCGCTGACGGTCCTCACGGGCGAGCCGGGCTCGGGCAAGTCCTCGCTGCTCGACTGCCTGGCGCTGCTCGCCTTCGTGGTGGAGCATCCGCTGCCCCCGGGCGTGGACCCGCGCGGCACCGGCCAGCGCCTGTTCCATGCCGGTGCGCCCGAGCGGCTCCACCTGTCGCTGCGCGTCACCAGCGGCAACGGCCGCGCCTTCCGCTACACGCTGGGCCTGGGCGGTCCCGAGAGCGCACCCCGCGTCACCTCGGAGCGCTTCGCCTGCGTGGCGCCGGACGCGAGCGGCCAGGAGTCGGAGTCGTTCACATTCTTGGATTTCGAGAATGGGCGGGGGACGGTGCGCACGGTGACGTGGGCGACGCCCCGGCCCCGCGTGCTCGCCGCGTCCCACGCGCTGCCGCCAGACAGGCTCGCGCTGCGCGGGGAGCTGGAGCCGGCCCTGCGCTCCGCCGCCGGCTTTCGCGCGTTCGTCTCGGGCTGGCGCTTCTACCCGGGCTTCGACGTGTCGAGGAGCGCGGCCCTCCGGCGCCCCGTGCTCTCGGAGCCCGAGCCCCTGCTGGCGGCGGATGGCGCCAACCTGAGCGCCGTGCTCTTCCACCTGATGGTGGAGCACCCGGAGCGCTGGCGCGAGCTCGAGGCCACCCTGCGCGAGGCCCTGCCGTCCTTCCACTCGCTCTCGGTCAAACCCCGGGGCGGGCCGGGCACCGTCATCGGCGTCTGGCGCGAGGCCGGCGCGGGGAGCGAGCTGACGCTGGCGGACCTCTCGGACGGGACGCTGCGCCTGCTGTGCCTCGCGGCGCTGTGCCTGTCGCCCCGGAAGGCGCCGCTGGTGGGGCTCGACGGGCCCGAGCTGGGACTCCACCCGCGCGTGCTGCCGGTGCTCGCGCGGTTGCTGCGGCGCGCCTCCACGGAGGGCCAGCTGCTCGTGGCCACGCAGTCGCCCGCACTGCTGGCGCAGTTGCCTCCCGAGGTGGTGGGCGTGATGAGGAAGGTGGAGGGGCGAGGGGTGTGGGAGCCCGGTGCGGGTGGGGTGGATGGGACCCGCTCGTGAGGGTTTCGCGGCGTGTCCGGGTCCTGCATTCCGGGAGCGTGTCCGCGGGTGGGGCGGACGAGCCTCGGGAAGGGGGGCGCCTTCGGGTTGCGGCCGTGGGGGCGAGTGGAGCGATACTGAGGGGACGCGGCGGTAGTAGTAACGGGGCACACGAGTGTGCCTCGCACGGAGGATGAAGCGATGAAGCTGACGGCCTGGGCGGTCGAGCGCGATGGTGAGCGCGGCCGGAATGTACATCTGCTCGTCACCGTGGAGGCCGAGTCGGACGCGCCCCGTGCACCCGTGGCGATGAACCTGGTGTTGGACCGGAGTGCGTCGATGCGGGGCGCGCCGCTGGCCGCGGCGGTGGAGGCGGCGCAGCTGCTCGTGGAGCGCGCGGGGCCGAAGGACTACCTGGGGCTGATGGCGTTCGACGGCGTGCCGGAGCAGCTGGTGCCGCTGCGGCTGATGGACGCGGAGGCGCGCACGGAGCTGTCCGAGAGCCTCTCGGCGTTGCAGGCCGGCGAGGGCACGGCGCTGCACGAGGCGGTGGACTCGGGGGCGGCGGCGGTGCGCCGGCTGTTCATCCCGGGGGCGCGGCCGAAGATGCTGATGCTCACGGATGGCGAGCCCTCGGTGGGCCCGCGCTCGCTGGCGGACTTCCGCACGCTGGGCGGCAAGGTGGCCGAGTCGGGGATTACGCTGCACGCGCTGGGACTGGGGCGGCACTACCTGCCGGAGATTCTCGAGGCGCTCACGGCGCCCGCGGGCACGGGCTTCACGCACGTGGACGACGCCGAGGGCCTGCCGGTGGCGGCCGCGGCGCTGGTGGCCGAGCTGTTCGGCGAGGTGGGGACGGACGCGCGCGTGTTCGTGAAGCCGATGGGCTTCACCGAGCTGCTGTGCCGTCACCGCTACACGGCGCGGGTGGAGGGGGACGCGCTGAGCGTGGGGTTGGGCTCGCTCTCGCACGCGTTCGCGCGCCGGGCGCTCTTCACGGGGCGGCTGGAGCTGGCGGACTGGTCGCTCGGGGTGACGACGACGTGGACGGAGAATGGGGACACGCGGCGGGTGGCGGTGCCGGTGCAGCGCGTGTTGCCGGACAGCCCCGAGGGCCGCTTCATCCGCGCGGTGGGCGCGGAGCTGGACCTGGTGGCGGCGGAGTCGGCGGCGTGGAAGTCGCTGGTGCGGCGCAATCCGATCGCCGCGGAGCAGTCGCTGAAGGTGGCGCAGGAGGCGCTGCGCGAGCTGGTGCGGCTGGCGGTGGAGGAGGTGCCGGCGAAGCGCCACGTGGAGCGGCTGACGGACTTGAAGCTCGCGGTGGAGCGGCGCGCGGGCGAGCTGCCGGCGCTGATGGTGCGCCGGGCCCGGGCCGCCGACGCGCATACGGGCCTGAGCATCATCCAGCCCGCCATCCCCATCCGGAAGGCGGGGAACTGAGCGGTGGCGGAGCGATCGTCCGGTGCAATCGCTCCGTTCAATGCACTCCGAGCTCGTGATCCCAGTCATAGAGCAGTCCGATGAGCTCCGACGTGCATGCGCCGGACACTCGTTGGAATGCACGTGAATCGAGCGTTGCGAGCCGTTCGCGTTGGAAGGTGGGGTCGGCCAACACCTGCCGGTGCTTGAACTCGCGCTCGGCGGCAAGGGCTCGTGGCAGCTGACGGAGGATGGCCTCGAGGCAGTCCTCCCGTGTTGCGCGCGCCATGCGCTCGGCTGCGGTCTCCAGGCGTGCGCGCGTCGATGCTCCTCCTTCCGGGCACCATGCTTCCATGGCCCAACCGCAGGCGGCCATCATCAGTTCATTCAGTGTGTGCGCCGCTCCCGGGTGCTTGAAGAGGTAGCGTACGGACTGGAGCGGCTCCCAGTAACGCAGCACCGCCCGCAGTCTCACCGCCGTGCGCTCCGCGCTCTCCGGACTCGATGAGTGAATGGCGAAGTACAGCGCGCCCCAGGCGGTTTCACGGAAGGAGGCTTCGTAGGCATCCCTCGCGGGAATCGTGTTCTGCCCTGCCAGCGCCTCGTACAAGCTGTTCTTGACGTTGGACACCATATACAGCCGCCAGGCTGGTCGCTCGCGTTGGAAGTCGACCACCTCGTGAGCCACGACCACCTCTCCTGGGGGCACTTCCCGCATCAGCCGGGGAACGGGAAAGGTGCCGTCCCGCAGATACTGCTCGCCGCACGCTGTGCCCTCCTTCGCTGTCTTCTGGTGCACTGCGGGGAACGTGCCATGCAGGAAGGAAGGCAGTTGCAGCGAAGAATCCTGACTGGGTGCCATGCGGGGGCGTCGTATCAAAGCGGCTCATCACCGGGGAAGAGACATGCCCGCAGCAGCGGGAACCTGTGCTGGCGGCACGGTGGGCGGTGGCCTCGAGGGGAATGGAATGACCTGTCCACCTCCTTGGGCGGGAGGTTGCTGTGCCCCGGGAGTCGAACCCATCTGGCCGAAAATCGCACCCGAGAAGAACCCTGTCGCGACATTGCCCGCGACATCGATGACGACGCCCACGGCTCCGCTGAAGGTGGCGAGTTCCTCGCGTCGGCGCACCATGTCCTCCACTGCCTGTGCCACCCACCCGCCGTATTGCTGTAACTCCTGCTCGGTGATCTCTACCCACTGCCCGGCCTCATACGCCGCGGCTTCCGACTCGAAGCGTTGTTGGCTGCGTGTCCATCGGTACTGGACCACTCCTGGCTCTTGAGTCCTCCACTCCAGCCGCCAGATGTACTGGCCTCTCGCGAAGCGAATCAGGACTTCACCGTGGAAGTCCGTGCCTCCCGTGAAGCGTCTGCCGTCCAGGAGCGCTCGATTCAGTGCGGCCAGGTAGATTCGCGCCTCTTCGCGGCCCTCCTGGAGACCCTGCTCGGTCCAGGGTTTGATCTCGAAGAGGACCCGCCTGGAAATATTGGTGATGTCCGGACGTAGGTTGCGCTCATTCGAGTGCAGCAGGGACGTGTCTCCGAGTTCTTTCTCCGAGAGGATCTTCTGGAGTGTGTCCGTGTTGTAGAAGATGCGGTTGCTCGGGTACTTGGCTCCATACATGAAGGCAACCAGCCGATGCGCGGCGTTGCCGAGGAAGAACTCATAAGGCACCTGCGAATCCGGCTTCCGGCCGGGGACGTTGTAGCCCCGCACCGTTGGGCTGGAGGAGGCTCCACCTGTTGGCGGGCCGTCGCTCATGGCCAACAGGACCCGCGGAGGAGTGGGGAGGGATGCTGGGCGGATTCGTGGTGTCCCCCTGCTCCACGCAGCAGGCGACGGCTTGACGGGAGTCGTGGCGCAGCCGGCGAGCACCCACGAAAGGAGCAGTGCCACCCCACCACATCGTGCGGCCCAGGACCTGAACGCGCATCTGACGTCGGCACTCATGGACACCTCCTGTGCTGTTCACCCGGACTCGACTCAGGGAGCAGTAGCGGCCAGCATCCATGAGAGCACCATGTCCTCCCAGGTGAGGTGGTTCAGCCGAGTGGAAACCGCTCGCGTACCCGGCCTCGGCGCCACTCCGCCGCCGTGAAGTCCTTCGAGCCCGGCCGCCTGGCGGGCATTCGAGCGGTAGGGGCTGTAACCCGAGGCTGGCCGCCCGCGTATCACCCGTACCACCAGGGCGGGGCCGTCCGGGAATGCCCGCCTGCCTGGAGGGTTGATGAGAGCCAATCCACGGATGTCCGGCTGGCGAACGGCGGGCCGGTGGGTTAACGGGAGGCGCATGACGCAGCAGCCGGTACGACGTTCGAGCTGGGGGGCCTTTTTCTTCCTCGCGGTGCTGGGGCTCTGCCTCGGCGCGGGCGGGGCCCGGGCGGAATTGCCTTCCACCGCCGTGGCCAGTGGCGCGCCGGACGAGGGCAACAACCGGGTGGAAGCCGCCCTCCTGACGGACGTGGCCCAGGTGAAGGCCGGAGACGCCTTCCGCGTGGGCGTGCGCTTCCGCATGGACCCGGGCTGGCACATCTACTGGAAGAACCCGGGCGAGTCCGGCCTGGCCTCCGAGGTGACGTGGGACACGCCCGGCACCACCGTGGGCGCGCTGCAGTGGCCCGCGCCCTCCACCTTCCGCACCTCGGACGGCTACATCACCACCTTCGGCTACGCGGACGAGGTGCTCCTCTTCGCCGAGGCCCGCGCCTCCGGGCAGGCCCAGGGCTCGTTGCAGCTGTCGGCCGCGGCGGACGTGCTGGTGTGCGAGGTGCACTGTCTGCCCGCGCAGCTCATGCTCACCCGCAACCTGCCCGTGGGCCCCCGGACGCAGCCGGACCCCGAGCACGAGCCCGTCTTCGCCGCCGCCCATGCGCGCGTGCCCGTGGCCCCCGAGAGCTCCGGCCACGGGGTGACGCTCGCGCTCGACACGAAGCCGCTCACCGCCGGCCAGCCCTTCACCGGCACGCTCTCCGTCACGGGCCCCCAGGGCCAGCCGGTGTCCGTGGGGGACAAGGACTTCTTCTACCCCGAGCGCATCCCCGGCATCGCGCGCCTGACCCTGTCTCCCGTGGCGGGCAGCCCCGGCACCTTCAAGCTGGAGGGCGAGGCCGCTCCGGACGTGCCCGCGCAGGAGCCTCGTCTCACGGGCGTGCTGCGCCTGGGCTCGCCCGGCCCCACCGCCCTGACGGTGAGCCTGCCGCTGGCCTCCGTGGTGGCCGCCGCTCCCGGGGCCGCTCCGGTGGCGAAGGCCGTGGCCGCACAGAAGTCCCCGGCGGTGGCCGCGCCCGTGGCCGCCGAGTCCTCGCTGTCCCTGGGGCTGGTGCTGCTCTTCGCCTTCCTCGGGGGCGCGCTGCTCAACCTCATGCCGTGCGTCTTCCCGGTGCTGGCCCTCAAGGCCTACGGCTTCACCCGCACCGTGCACGCCGAGCGCGGCAAGGTGGGCCTGCACGCGCTGGCGTACGCGGGCGGCATCGTGGGCTCCCTGCTGGTGCTCGCGGGCGTGGTGCTGGCCCTGCGCGCCGGTGGCAGCAGCGTGGGCTGGGGCTTCCAGTTCCAGGAGCCCCTCTTCGTGGCCGCCGTGGCCGCGGTGCTGGTGGCCTTCGCGCTCAACCTCTTCGGCGTCTTCAACGTGGGCACGGACGGCACCGCGCTGGTGGAGAAGGTGGACTCGAGCCACGGCTTCGCGCGCAGCGCCGGCGAGGGCGTGCTGGCCGTGGTGCTGGCCACGCCGTGCTCGGCGCCGCTCCTGGGCACCGCGGTGGGCTTCGCGCTCGCGGCGGGCCCGGCCACCGTGCTGGCCACCTTCTTCATGCTGGGCGTCGGCCTGGCGCTGCCCTTCTGCCTGCTGGTGCTCGTGCCCGGGCTGACGAAGTTCCTCCCCAAGCCGGGCGCGTGGATGGAGCGCGGCAAGCAGCTGCTCGGCTTCGCCCTGCTGGGCACCACGGTGTGGCTGGTGTGGGTGATGGGCGGCCTCACGGGCGTGGACGGCATGGCGCGGCTGCTCGCCTTCCTCGCCGTGGTGGGCCTGGGCGCGTGGCTGTACGGCCTGGTGCAGGGCGCCTCGGGGGGCCGCAAGGCCGCGGGCGTGGCGGCGGTGGTGGCCGTGCTGGCGGTGGGCGGCTTCCTCTCGCTGCGCTTCGACGAGACGGGCCCGGCCGTGCGCAAGGCCTCCCTGGTGGCCGAGGCCCAGCCGTGGGACGAGACGGCGGTGGCCGCGGCCCTGAAGGCGGGCCAGCCCGTGTTCATCGACTTCACCGCGGACTGGTGCCTCACCTGCAAGTTCAACGAGCGCACGGTGCTCACGCGCGAGGACGTGCGCGCCGCCTTCGCGCAGCACAAGGTGGCCTTCTTCGTGGCGGACTGGACGCGGCGGGACGAGCGCATCAGCGCGAAGCTGGCCGAGTTCGGCCGGGCCGGCGTGCCCATGTACCTGGTGGTGAGCCCCGCCGCGCCCGACAAGCCCGAGGTGCTGCCCGAGCTGCTCACCTCGGACTCCGTCACCGACGCCGTGCGCCGGGCGGCCGGGCGGGTGGCCGATGCGCGATAGCCACGGCCCCGGCGTTCGTTTCTTCCGCAGTACCCCCACAAGGAGAGCAGAGCGAATGAAGCCTTTCTTCACCGCAGTGGCCCTCGCTGTGATGCTGCCCGTGGCGGCCCTCGCCGCCGATACCGCCCAGGTGGGCAAGCCCGCCCCGGCCTTCACCCTGAAGGACGAGTCCGGCAAGGAGCACTCGCTGTCGCAGTACAAGGGGAAGATCGTCGTGCTCGAGTGGACCAACCCGGGCTGCCCCTTCGTGCAGCGCCACTACACGGCCGACACCATGCAGAAGACGTTCTCGGGGCTGGATGCGAAGAAGGTGGTGTGGCTGGCGGTGGACTCCACCGCGAGCAACACGCCGGACAAGTCCGCGGCCTGGAAGAAGACCGAGGGCTTCTCCTACCCGGTGCTGCAGGACGCGAGCGGCACGGTGGGCAAGGCGTATGGCGCCAGGACGACGCCGCACATGTACGTCATCGATGAGCAGGGCGTGGTGCGCTACGCGGGCGCCATCGACGATGATCCGCGCGGCAACAAGAAGGAGGGCACCACCAACCACGTGAAGACGGCGGTGGACGCGCTCCTGTCCGGCAAGCCCGTGCCGGCCTCCACCACCGAGCCGTACGGCTGCTCGGTGAAGTACAAGAGCTGAGCCTTCGTTGTTGCCGTGAGGCCCTCGTTCCCGGAAGGGGACGGGGCCCGCGCGTGGTACGTGACCCGGAGGGCCCAGCGGACGTCCGCGGAAACTTCATGGCCGCACACGCTTCCGCTGGACCCGCTTTCGGGGGACGTCAGAATCCCCCCCCATGCGGATCGACCGACTCTACGTTCGCAATTTCAAGGGCTTCGAGGAGCGCACCTTCACGTTCCCGCGCTCGTTGGACGCGCCGGCGGACGGCAACGGTTCGTTCCATGTGATCATCGGTCAGAACGGTCGGGGCAAGACGAGTGCGCTGGACGCGCTCGCGGTCGCGGTGGGCAGCTGGTTCCTGGGCGTACGCGGCGAGGACTCCCGCCACATCCGGCTGGATGACGTGCGCGTACGCGTCATCGAATTCCGCGAGACCCAGCGCATCGAGAAGCAGCTCCCCGTTGTCGTCGAAGCCACGGGACGGGTGCAGGGGAAGGATTACACCTGGAAGCGCGAGTTCGCCGGCAAGCGTACGACCTGGGTGAACGCGAAGAACATCAAGACGTCGGCGGAGATCGCGGTCGAGAAGATGCAGCGGGGCGAAGAGGTGACGCTGCCGCTCATCTCTTATTATGGCACGGGCAGGCTCTGGTTGGAGCCGAAGGATGTCCGCGCCGAGGCGGAGGCTCTCAAGGCCGGCCACACTCCGCAGGAGGTGCCGGCACAAGAGACGGAGGAAGACCTCGCCGAAAGCTTCGCATCCCGGCTCGCGGGTTACCGGTTCAGCATCGACCCGCGGTGCAGTCCGCGCGACCTTTTGCGATGGCTCAAGTTCGAGCAACAGATCGCGAACGTGGAGCGGCGGGAGTCCATTCAGTTTCGCGTGGTGAAGCAGGCCATTCAAGATGCCGTGGAAGGGTGCCGCCGTATCGAATACCACCCGAGACTTGGCTTGTTGCTCGATATCGAGGGCCAGCCGCGGCTGCCGTTTGGCGCGCTGAGTGACGGGCAGCGCAACGTCATCGCGATGGTGGGTGATCTCGCGTTCAAGGCCGCGCAGCTCAACCCGCACCTCGATGAGAAGGTCTTGCTGAAGACGCCAGGCATCGTGCTCATCGACGAAATCGATTTGCACCTGCATCCGCGGTGGCAGCGGCACGTGATGGACGATCTCCGGCGTTTGTTTCCGGAGGTGCAATTCATCGCCACGACCCACTCCCCGTTCATCGTGCAGACAGCGCGCGAAGGGGAGCTCATCCCGTTGGATGTCCAGCCCGTGGCGGAAACGGAGAACCTGGGTCTGGAGGAGATCGCCCGGGGGCTCATGCGGGTCGAGCGGCCGGAAGTCAGCCCGCGGTATCGGCAGATGGTCGACGTGGCGAAGAACTACCTGACACTGCTCGACGAGGCGGAGAAAGCACCGGCCGAGAAGCTCCGGGACTATGTCGAGCGGCTGGCGGCGGACATCGCACCCTATGCGGACAACCCGGCGTTCCAGGCCTTCCTCGAGCTGAAGCGGGAGGCGACGCTGGGAGCTCGGCTGGAGGCGATGGCCGAGCAGGTGCAGCCGGGCCGCCATGACGGCGACGGGGAGCGCTGACCATGCGCCCTGTCGAGCGTGGCAACAGTCCCCAGGCACATGACTATGAGAACTATCGGGATGCGTTCCCCGGCCTGGTCTCGAGGCTTGGGGCGTATTGCACCTACTGCGAGCGGCGCATCCCCACGATGCTCGCGGTGGAGCACATCCAGCCGAAGGGGCTGCCGCAGTATGCGGCGCTCATCGGGCAATGGGACAACTTCCTGCTCGGCTGCGTGAATTGCAACTCGACGAAGAAGGACCAGGACGTGAGCCTCGAGCACGTGTTGCTGCCGGATCGCGACAACACGGCCGCCGCGTTCGCCTACACCTCCGGTGGCGAGGTCGTTCCCGCTCACGGGTTGACCGCGGCGCAACAGCAGATGGCCGCTCACACCCTCGCGCTCTGTGGCCTCGACAAAGGTCCGAGCGAAGTGACCGACGAGAATGGACGAATCGTCGCGATCGATAGATACGCCCAACGCATGGAAGTGTGGGGTCAGGCGCTGACGAGCAAGGCTGATCTGGCGCAGAGCCCCACCGAGGGCATGCGCCGCATGATCGTGAAGCTCGCTCAAGCGACGGGGTTCTTCAGCATCTGGATGCAGGTCTTCGACGACGATGTGCAGATGAGACGGATGCTCATCGACGGTTTCACGCGGGAAGGGCATTTCTTTGGCTTCCCCGGGACGGCGCGGAGCTGTTTCGATGCGAACACGCGCCCGGTGACACCTCGGCCAGCCAACGGTCTGGCGCATGGAAGCAAGAGCTGAGCGGGAGCGTGAACGCTCGCCGAGCCCCGTGGCCGACGCGGATGGCCGGGTGCGAGCGAACCGCCCGGGTGTCACCCTCGGGCTGTGCGCCGGGCCAGTCTCCAGGGACCTGGAGTACGGAGTGCTGGCGCCCGGGGCCGTTGTGAGAGTTGGAAGAACGAGCTTCTCGACACCGCCTCCAGGTCACTCGCCTGGAGGCGGCGGAGCAGGAGCCGCCCGGTCGATTACAGGGGACCCCCAATGGTCAGCCGCTCGCGGATGGCGGGCTCGCTCCGCAGGAGGGCCGCCTCGCGGGACAGGCCGTGCACCGATGTCCGGAGTCCCACCTGGTGCGCGGGAGAGTCATGCAGCTCGCCCGCCAGCCACTTCACCGCGTTGACGAACAACCGCCGCATTCCGCGGTCCAGGCGCGCGGTGAAGAGCTCGGGGGAGAATTGCTGCAGCCAGAGCGACTCCGCCGAGAACGGGACGAAGGCATCCCAGGGCACCTTGCCGTCCGGGGACCAGTTGATGTCCACGAGGTGGTGGAAGCTGGTGTCCCAGATGACGCCCCCCCGGGTGCTGCCGTCTGGCTGCTTCTCGGGATCCTGGCGAGCCATCACCGCGAACGAGTCGAAGGACGTCTCCATGATGGGCAGGTGGATGGCCATGGCCCGCACTCCATCGCGGAGCTGCGACTCGTCAAGCCCCGTCACCAGGCTGGCCTTGATGCGCAGCTTGCCTTCGTGCGAATGGGCGGGAATCCAGATGCCGTCCCCGCCGCCCACCCCGTTGAAGATGGGGTGAGGCTTGGCCGGCGTGTCGTACAGCAACTCGGCGGGGACGATCTTCTGCAGATGGCCGGCGGGAGGGCCGGGTGACAGATGCACCCGGACGCGCTCGCGCTGCCCGTTCTGCATGAGCTTGAAGCCGTCGGCTTCCACCCTGGCGGTGTTGGTCGCGTCGTGGGAGAACGCCATGGCCGGACGGAGCGGCTCCTCGGGTTCGGGCTCCACGGGACTGGCCAGCCCCAGCTCCAACATCGCCTGGTAGCCCAGCGGCCCGTGGTCCCACGTGACGTAGATTCCTCCGCCCCGGGCCCGGAACCGCTCCAGGGACTGGATCTCCTTGGCGGTGAATGGAATGCGGTCCTTCCCGAAGTCGGTGGCGATGAGCACCAGGACCGTGCGCTCCGGGTGCGGCAGCTGCCCCAGGGCGAGGAACTCGGGATCCTGTTGTTCGGCGCTCTTACGCACCTCCTGACGCATGCGGCCAAAGGCACCGATGACCGTGTGGCCGGCCTCGGTGAGCGCGTGGGCGGACCGCGAGTAGGTGAAGAGGTTGTCCGATGGCACCGGCGGGAATCCGTAGGGCACCCCCCCGTGGAGCTTGGTGTCCTTGGGCGGGTCGGTGACCCAGAAGATTTCGCCAGTCGAATAGTAGATGACGTCTGCCATGAGTGTCTCCGGTTGAATGCGTGTGCACCAGGCCCTGGATTCTTCCTGGTACGCATCAACCTGCCATCTGGCGGTGCGTGGGTGATGTGATCGCCTTCACGCGTCCGCGGTGAGCACGATCACAAGGTCCGGAACGTGCCGTGTCTATTCTGGCGTGGAGCCATTGGCTCCAATCCCTCACGAGGACACCGGACATGACAGCCATTCCAAGATTGCGGCGCTCGAACAGATCCACCTCCAAGCTCGCCTCGGCGAACACTGCGGACACCACGCCCACGCCCCTCACGTTCGTGGATACCCCTACGATGGACTACGTCGCGTGGCTGAGGAACAGCGGTGCGAGAATCGCGGCCTTCGAATCAGACCCCTCCCGGTACATGGTGGCGGTGGTGGGCTCCGGCGCGGCGGGTCTTTCCGCCGCGTACGAGCTGCTCCGTTGTGGCGTGGACGTCACCGTGTTCGAGGCCACGGACCGCATCGGCGGGAGGCTGTTCTCCATGAAACCAGGGGATGGGAGCCTCTTCGAGATGGGAGCCATGCGCTTCAGCCCCTCCGAGCGGCTCCTGCACTACTACGCCAACGTGTTCAACGCCTCGGGCGCATCGACAATCATTTTCGAGGAAGCGCTCTTCCCGGATCCGGGAGAGAACCTCACGTACATCACGTTCCAGGGCAGTACGTATCTCTACCGCCCCGATGAGCAGAACGAGCTCCCGCCGAGCTACTCCATCGTCGAGAAGGGGTGGAAGGCCTGGTACGAGAACGGCTTCACGAGCAAGGACGAGAAGATCTCCCTGATCGCGCCGAAGCAGCTCACTCAATGGCTGGCCGAAGACCCGCGAGGCAACGCCGGGAGAATCCGCGAGGCCTGGTCCGCCTATCTCCAGGCGTTCGGCAACTCCAGCCTGTACGAGGCGATGCAGCGTATCTTCACGGATGAGAACGCCCCGGGCTGTACCCAGTGGAAGAGGATCGACTTCGAGTTCTTCGGCGCGCTGGGAACCGGGTTTGGCGGCTTCGACGCGCTGTTCCCCATCTGCTTCCTGGACATCATGCGGTTCGTCATCAACGCGGTGGACGCTGAACATCATGCCATCACCACCGGCGTGAGCAGCGTGGTGGACGGCTTCCTCGAGCAGCAAATCGAGCTGCCGGGGAAACCGGCGGACCGCGTGAGGAACCATGTACGGACGCGGATGCCCGTGACGGCCATCACGCGGGCCGGGACGGGTCTACGGCTCTCCTTCCAGGACAAACCCTCGGAGGAGTTCGACCGCGTCATCGTCGCCACCTCGCACCGGGCCATGGAGCTGACCCTGGGACTCGCCAACAACGGTTCCGGCCGACTGCTCGAGACAGACGTGACGGATGCGCTACGGCGGGTGCACCTCGAGTACTCGTCCAAGGTGTTCGTGGAGACCCAGCGGTTCTGGGCGTCAGCCGAGCCGCAATGGCCGCGCAACGTGGTGGGCGACACCCTGCTCCGCAATCTCTACACGCTGGATTACGGCACCGGCCGCCCAGGGGTGCTGCTCTTCAGTTACACCTGGGCAGACGACTCCCAGAAGCAGGTGACCTTTACCGATCCGCAGGACCGGCTGAATCTGCTTCTCAAGGACCTGGACACCATCTCCCCGGCGTTGGCGGCCACCGTGGCGAGCTCCATCGACCGCTCGACGGCGCGATTCATCGATTGGCAGAACACGCCGTACTACTTCGGCGCGTTCAAGCTCAATCTTCCTGGGCAGGACGCGTACGTTCACTCGCTCTTCTACGACTTCCTCAAGGTCGGGAGCAGCTTGGATGGCAAGGTGTACCTGGCGGGAGACAGCGTGTCGTGGATGGGGGGGTGGGTGGAGAGCGCCTTCCAGACCGGCCTCAACGCCGCTGCCGCAGTGGCGAAGTCCCTGGGCGGCAGCCTGACCGCCGCCAGTGACAGCCCCTTCCAGCAGCTTCGTCCGGACGACTACCACTACGGAAGAGCGGTGGTGAGGGGCACGGACTCCACGCCCGAGCGGCTCGCCATCGGCTGAGCCCTGCGGGCCGGGCCCTCCTCACCTCATCTGGGAGGGCCTCGGCCAACTCGGGGTGAGGTGCGGAGGAATGCGGCGGTACTGGCGTACTTCACCCAGGGCCGCGTCATCCGGCGCATTCTTCACCAACCTACACCTGCCAGGGGGCCACCGCGGCAGGCTCAGTCGCGGCGCCGGAAGTGGGCGATGAGGAGACCCAGTGTCCGCAGCCGGGAAGCACTCAGCTCGCGCAACGAGCGGATCAACCGCTTGAGCTGTGGCGAATCCCGCTCGGAGGGCGGCGAGTGCGTCAACGCGGAGTCGATCCCGAGCAGCTGATCCGTGGGGACGTGCAACACCAGGCTCAATCGCCGCAACGTGAGCACGCTGGGGAGCAGTGCACCTCGCTCGATCCGTCCGTACACCTCCTGGGAGAGGTCGAGGCGCTCGGCCACGTCGTCTTGTGTAAGTCCCGCTCGTAGCCGGGCTTCGCGGGCCGTATTGCTCAGTGCCTTCGAGAGGAGATTCTGCTCGGTCACGTTCCACCCCAAAAGAACAACGCTCCACCGTGGGCTGCTAGGCACCGCGGGGAGCGTTGAGTTGGCGCCCCGCCATGACGCGGGTACGCCGGTACTGCCCTTGGGAGGGAGGCCACGAAGTTCACTGCTGGCAGTCAGTGGGTTTTCTGTCCTACTTCGTGAGTCCGTATAGGAACATGACTTTTCCGGTCATGCAAGCGCTTTGGTTCACGGCAGGAGGGATTGCGCCTTCCGGGCCGTCGCGGCGACCGGCAGGTAGCACTTGCCCTGGTACTCGGCCTGGTTCTTGAGACAGGGGGGACGCTTTTCCAGCGCCATCCAGCACCCGCCATTGATCTCCACCTCGCCCTCGTCGGCGAAGCAGGGTGCCTTGGCCTGGTTGCGGAAGGGGCCTCCGGGCATGGGATAGGCGATGGCCACCTCACCCCGATCGTGCTTGTTGATCATGAGGGGCTCATCGAGCCGGGCCGCGGCCTCCGCGGCCACGCCATGGGCCGTGCGGGGCTCGTGCTCCGGGCCCTTGCCGGGTCCGGTGATTCCCAGCCAGAGGCCCACGCCGAGAGCTACAGAGGCCAGTCCCGCGAGGGTGCGCCCGTGCCACGAGCGCAACCACCGGCGCGAGCGTCCGAGCCACCTGCGCACCCGTCCGATGGGCTCGCGGGTCAGGTGGGCGCGGGCCTCGGCGTTCTGCTCCAACCGCTCGACCGCGGAGGTCAGTAGATCGAGCAGCTCCGACAAGGCCGGCAGCCGGCCCGAGGCCGGGGCGTGCCCCACCTCCAGCGCGACGTAGGGGGGCGACACGTGCGAGGAGGCGGAGATCCGCCAATCCTCCGTGGGCTCCCAGTCCGAGTGCCGGTCGGGCATGAGCACGAGCGCCGAGGCCCCGGTGTGGACGTTGTGTGCCTCGTAGAGACGGCCCAGGCCCGATCCGAGCTCCTTGTGCTTGAAGCGCCTGCCGAGGTGGAACGGCCCCAGTCTTCCGCCCTTGAATGGTGATTCGTCGGCCATGTGCGGCCTCCTTCCGTTCGCCTTTCTATCACCTCGCGAAACGGGAGGCCGCACCTCATCTGGGAGGTCACCTCATGAATCACGTCGTCTGAGACGCTCCAGTTCGGCTCGAGCCTCCGTGAGGCGCCGCTCCAACTCCTCGCGCCGCCGAGTCTCTTCCGCCAGTTGACGGGCATCCTCGTCCGCTCGCCGTTCCAGCCCCTCCACTGTCTCCCGCAGCCGGTCGATGAGCTCCTCGTACTCCAGCAGCAGCGCGCTCCCCGCCCAGAAGCGCAACCGTCCCTCCTCCACCTGCAGCTCCAGCCCCAGCACCTCCGAGCTGAACCGGCCTCCCTCCGAGACGATGGGGACGTACTCCCTCGCCTCGGGCGAAGGCAGGCGGTACCCGTACAACCGCTGACGAGCCCGGTCGAAGATGAAGTATTCGGGGATGGCCACCCGGGCGTAGCGCTCCACGTTGTACTCGGCGTCCTTCTTCCGGTCTCCGCCGACGTGGACCTCCAGCACCCAGTCCAGCCCCTTGCCCTCGTGGCTCACCACCCACTTGCTGCGCGGGTGCGCCTCCGCGTCCAGCACCACCACCAGGTCCGGCGCGAAGCGGCGCTCGGCGGGGTAATACACGGGTAGCTCCGAGCCCACGTACACCCGCCGCCGTTGCCGCGAGAAGTACTCCTTGAGTGCCAGCAGCGCGCCGATCTTCGCCTGGGAGTGGAGGTCTCCCTCGGGCATCGCCATCTCGTCCCACGTCACCTCCCCGGGCAGCTCCTCCACCACCCGGGCCCTCTCCGCCTCGTTCATCCTCGCCCACTCTTCCCGCGAGGGCGCCCGGGGAAAGGCGTCCGCCCGCGGCTCTTCGTCACGTGCCATGCCCTCAGGGTGCGGCACATGACCTGTCCGGTCAATCTCCCCGACGCAACCCCCTGAGCAAGCGGTGGGCCAGATGACACAGACATCCCGCTCCGAGTGAGCGGTGACGCAGAGCGCGGTGCGGCCGGTCCCTTTCGGGGCCGGCGCGTCTCATCTCACGGACACTCGGTGCCGCTCTCGCGCCCGGTCATCAGGGGTGAAGGAGCGTGAGGTCGCTGGGGTGGTCTCGGTGAGTTCTGGCCGGTTGCACCTTCCGGCCGCGGGCGGTTCCAACTGGTCCGATTGTCGGACCAGTTGCTCGAGTTCGGGCCCGGAGGCCGCCCGCATCGCCTCATTGCTTCGTGAACGTGCCGAAGCGCTTCGTGGACACTCCGCCTGCCTGGCGTGGACAGACCCCATGTCCGTGGGCCTGGTGTGTAGAGTCGAGGTTCATGAGCGAGGCCGAGTGGGCGGAACGCTGCGAGGATCCCGCGGACTGGGAATACTTCGACTGCCCACGGGAATGCCGATGAGGTGGCGCACGCCGCTTGTCGTCCTGCTCGGGCTGATGCTGGCGGTCCCCCTGGGGTGGTTGCTTCGGACGGCGACGTCTGGCGAGCACCCGCGGGCTCCAGCACCACGGACGATTCCGATGCTCTCTCTCGAGGAGCGCCGCAGCCTGCTGTCCTATGAGCGTTCCTGCCAGCAACCCGAGGACTGCGAGTCTCCACTCGCATGCTTCTTCAACTCGAGGCGCGGAGAGCGCTACTGCACCGACAGCACGTGCATGACGGATTCCCAGTGCCCGGAGGGGTTCGCCTGCCGTGCACTGGCGCTCGGGCGCGAGGGTCCCTCCCTTCGCCTGTGCGCGCTGGCCGGGATGCGCAAGGAGGGCGAAGCCTGTCACGCCCTGCCAGAGACGCCACGCGAGGGGTGCGAGCAGGGACTCGTCTGCCAGGGGTGGTGCGGCCGACACTGCCGTGTGGATGAACCCGCGAGCTGTCCCGAGGGCTTCTTCTGCGGCGAGGGCCCCAACGGTGCCTCTTGCCTGCCCACGTGTGAGGGCCGCTCATGCCCCGAGGGGCAGCGCTGCATTCGGACCGGAGAGCGAAGCTCGGTCTGCGCTCGGGTTCACGGTGAGGACTGCCAACGAACACCCTGCTCCGAGCCGCAGCGGTGCCTCGTGGATTACGCCCCGCACCGGCCGGGTGAAGTCTGGATGCGGTGTGTCTCCCGCTGTGGCGGGAACGAGCCCCCCTGTCCCGAGGGGCTCGTCTGCCATGTCTTCCGTTGCCGACAGCCCTGCGACCCGGATGTTCCCGAGGGATGCGGTCCCTTCCAGCGCTGCCACCGCTCCTCTGGATCCGAGCCGTGGGTCTGCCGTCCGGACTACTGAGGTGTCCGGGTGCTACCAGGCGCGTCACAGGGGCCCATCCGGCAACAGGCACGTGCATTCCCGCATCGCCGAGCTGGCTCTCGGACGAGCGGAGGGCGAGCGGCGGGGCGTGTGCTGGTCCCTTGTCGGGTGGCGGGACGCTTCGGACCTTTGCCTCATCACCGGGCCTCGTGCGGTGGCGTGCGAGGTCCCTCTGCGATGGGAGCGAGCGATGGCGGAGAATCAGGGCGGACCGGACAAACGCATCATGAATCCACGGGCGGACCAGGACGCGGAGAAGCTGCGGAAGGAAGCCCGGCACGAGGAGGAGGGGGAGCAGCGCCGGGACGTGGTGGACGCGGATGTGGGCGGAGGGACGGGGTGAGGGTCTCTCCATGACGACATCCCCATCCGCGGAGTCCTTCTGGCCCTGGCCCGAGGGAGACACGGCGCACGTGCCGTACCGTGTCTTCACGGACCCGGAGCTCTTCCAGCGTGAGCAGGAGCGCATCTTCCAGGGGCCCACGTGGAGCTACGTGGGGCTGGAGGCCGAGGTGCCCGAGGAGGGCAGCTTCCGCACCACGCACATCGGAGACGTCCCCGTCATCCTCTCGCGCGCGAAGGACGGGCAGGTGCACGTGCTCATCAACCGCTGCTCGCACCGGGGCGCGCTGGTGCTGCACGAGGCGTGCGGCCAGCACAAACGCTTCAACTGCGTCTACCACCAGTGGGGCTACGACCCGGACGGGACGCTGCGCGCGGTGCCCTTCAGGAATGGGGTGCAGGGGCAGGGGGGCTACCGCGGCGTGGACGTGGACATGAAGGCGTTGAGCCTGCGGCGGCTGCGGGTGGAGGTTCTCAACGGGCTCGTCTTCGCCAGCTTCCGCGAGGACACGCCGCCGCTGCGCGAGTACCTCGGAGTCGTCTGGCCGCAGCTCACGCGGGTGTTCGATGGGCGGAAGCTGCAGGTGCTCGGCTACCTGCGCCAGCGGGTGCGGGCCAACTGGAAGCTCTATTTCGAGAACGTGAAGGACCCGTACCACGCGGGCCTGCTGCACCTCTTCGTGGCCACGTTCGGCCTGTTCCGCTCGACGCAGCGGGGCGAGACGCTGGCGGAGCCGAGCGGCTGCGGACACCTCGTCTCGTACAAGGGCGGAGCGGAGGAGCACCGCGAGGAGTACGAGCAGCAGGGCATTTCGACGTACCAGAAGGGCTACCAGCTGCGCGCGCCCGAGCTGATGCGCAAGTTGCCGGACTTCAAGGACGACATCGCGGTCTCCATCCAGACGGTCTTCCCGAGCCTGGTCATCCACCGCATCTCCAACAGCATCGCCACGCGGCACGTGCTGCCGAGGGACGTGAACGACTTCGATCTCATCTGGACGCTGCTGGGGTACGCGGAGGACACGGTGGAGCTGCGCAACCAGCGCATCCTCCAGGCGAACCTGGTGGGGCCCTCGGGGTACATCTCGCTGGAGGACGTGGAGGCGCTGGAAATCGTCCAGCGCGGCATCCAGGGCGAGCGGGGGGACGCGGCGTTCGTGGCACTCGGGGGGACGCAGGTGCAGTACGGCGAGCCGGAGCGGGACCTGGCCAACGAGACGGCCATCCGCGGCTTCTGGAAGACGTGGCGCACGTTGATGGGAGTGTGACGAGCATGGGGGACCCGACCATCCGCTGCACCGTGGAGGACCTGCTCTACCGCTACGCCGAGGCCCTGGATGACGGTGAGCTGGAGCGCTGGCCGGCGCTGTTCGTCGAGGGCGGGCAGTACCGGCTGATTCCTCGGGAGAACCACCAGAAGGGGCTGCCGGTGAGCCTCATCCTGTGCACGAGCCGGGCGATGATGGAGGACCGGGTGGTGGCCATCCGCAAGGCGTGTGTCTACACGCCGCACGTCTGCCGGCACCTGCACACGAACGTGCGGGTGGGCGAGGTGGAAGCGGGGCACGTGGAGGCGCGGGCGAACTACGCGGTGTACCGGACGACGGAGGATGGCGAGACGGTGCTGCTGAGCGTGGGGCACGTGGAGGCGCGGGTGGAGCTCGGGCCGGAGCCGCGCTTCGAGCGGATGGACGTGGTGTACGAGACGTTCCGGATCCCGGGGCTGCTCGTGTACCCGATTTGAGCGAGGGGGAGCCGGATGGCGCGGGTGTTCTACGACGCGGACGCGGACCTGGGGCGGCTGAGCGGGTTGACGGTGTCCGTGTATGACTATGGGAGCGTGGGGCGGGCGCAGGCGCTGAACCTGAGGGACTCGGGGGTGCGCGTGGTGGTGTGCGAGCGCCCGGGAACACCGGCGGCGGCGTGCGCGGAGGCGGACGGCTTCGGGTGGGTGGACGCGGTGGAGGCGGCGAGGCGCGGAGACGTGCTGGCGCTGCTGGTGGCGGACCTGTCGCAGGCGGAGCTGTTCCACCGGGCGGTGGAGCCGAACCTCACGCCGGGCAAGATGCTGCTCTACTACCACGGCTTCGCCATCCATTACGGGCTGGTGCGGCCACCGGCAGGAGTGGACGTGGTGATGATCGCACCGAACGGCCCGGGGGACCTGGTGCGCAGGACGTACGTGGAGGGGCAGGGCGTGCCGTGCCTGGTGGCGGTGAAGCAGGACGCGACGGGGCAGGCGCTGGAGCGGGCGCTGGCGTACGCGAAGGGAATGGGCGCGACGCGGGCGGGAGTCCTCGAGACGAGCTTCCGGGAGGAGACGGAGACGGACCTCTTCGGGGAGCAGGCGGTGCTGTGCGGAGGAATCACGGCGCTGGTGCACGCGAGCTACGAGACGCTGGTGGAAGCGGGGTACTCGGAGGAGGTGGCGTACTTCCAGGTGTTGCACGAGCTGAAGCTGGTGGTGGACCTGATGTACGAGCACGGCATCTCGGGGATGCGCGAGCGCATCAGCGACACGGCGCTGTACGGGGACCTGACGAGGGGCCCGCGAGTGGTGGACGAGGCGGTGCGAGCGAGGCTGAAGGAGATACTCGGGGAGATCCAGGACGGTCGATTCGCGAAGGAATGGATTGAGGAGAACGACGCGGGCCGGCCGAATCACCGGAGGCTGCTCGAGGAAGGCAGACGTCATCCCATCGAGGAAGTAGGCCGCCGCTTGCGAGCGATGATGCCGTGGTTCCACAAACCCTGACCGAGCCCAACCCAACCAGGCCAGAACTGCGTCAATATCCCCTCGCCCTCCGGGAGAGGGACGGGGTGAGGGTATCGAGGCTCCCGGGTTCCCACCGGAGGGCCTCCCGAGAGGAACAGTGCCCATGGCTGGAATGCGCGAGGACTACATCGAGCGAATGATCGAGCGGCTGGTGGCGGCGCTCGCGGCGATCCTCAAGGCGGGCAAGGCCCAGAAGACGGAGGAGGCGCTGGACCTGGTGCACCAGACGAGCCTGACGCTCTTCGGGATGGAGTACCGGATGCTCATCACGATCGACGCGGGCTCGGTGGCGGGGCTGCTGGAGCACCCGGAGAAGCTCAAGGCGCTGGCGAAGCTGGTGAGCGCGGAGGCGGAACTGCTCCAACAGCGCGGAGACACGGAGGCCGTGGCGCACCGGCTCGGACATGCGCTCGCGCTGCTCCAGGAGGCGCAACGCAGGAGGAAGAACCCCGACCCGGAGACGGAGGAGCTGCTGCGGGACGTGCGGGACAGGCAGTCGCGGCTCGACGCGTCGTAACGACGGGCGCCCAGGTGTACCGGTTGGTACAGTGGGGTGTCCCGGATGGTGCATGCTCCGGGAGCGGACAGGCGCCCACCCGAGGAACCAGCGTCCGGCACGGAGAATGCTACGCTCCCAGGTGCGCCTTCTCCCGGGGCGCGTCGTGGAGGCATGCATGCGCGGGCTCCTCATCCTCGCCATCTCGTTGTGGGCCGCGGGCGCCATCGCCGAGGAACCGTCGCGCCGTCAGGAGCCCCGGGCCGCCATGCTCGAGGCGCTCGAGGCGCAGGCCACGCTGCCGGCGCAGCTCCCCCGGCTTCCGGAGGAGGCCTCCCCGGTGGCCGAGTCGGCCCGGGAGACCGCGACGCAGGGTGCTCGCCAGGACGCGGCGGCCCGGACGCGCGGTGAGGCCGCCGAGAAGGCCCGCCGCGAGGCCTCGCAGCAGGCCGCGCGGACTCCGCCGGGGCAGAGCCTCGAGGCCGCCCGTGCCGCCGCGTTGGGCGCCGCGGGCGGGGGCCCGGAGGCGCAGGATGCCGCGGGCCGCTCCCGTTCCGAGCACGTGCGCAAGAACAAGGACCCCAAGCCCGACAGCCCGGGGAACGGACGGCCGAAGGAGCCGGAAGTCCTCCTCCGCGGCCCGTGATAGAAAGCCCCGTGTGAAGCGTCTCGCGCTTTGCCTCGCCCTCCTCGGGCTCACGGAGGCCACTCCCCCGGATGCGACGCCCCACCTGCTCCAGGGTGCCCGGCACTTCCGCGAGGGCCGCTTCTCCCATGCCCTGGTGGAGTTCAAGGTGGCCCAGCGCCTGGGCACCGACGGCGAGGCGGACTGGTACATCGCCGCGTCGCTGGTGAAGCTCGGCCGGGCCGAGGAGGCGCTGGAGGCCTTCGCCACCGCGCGCAAGAAGGCGCCGGACGCGCGCGACGCGCTGCTCGACTACTACCACGCGCTGGCCTGCTACGAGGCGCGCCTCTACCTGTGCGCGGACACGCTGCTGGACGCGGTGGGGGATGCGTCCGGGCCGCGCATCGGCGAGCAGGTGCGCAAGCTGCGCACGGACATCGCCGCGCTCTTCCGCTCGGCGCCCACGCCGGGCTCCATCGACTGGTACCACGCCCGGGCCGCGCAGGTGCGTGCCACCGGACGTCCGGTGCTCGCCGCGCACTACCTGGAGGAGGCGGTGCGGCTGGCGGGCAAGCGCGAGGACCGGTACCGGCTCGCCGAGGCCCGTGAGGTGCTGGGCGCGCTGTCCGAGCGGCCCGCGCCCCGGGTGGGTGGAGACAGTCCGTGAACCCGGGCCTGCTGGTGGCCGCGCTGCTCGCCGAGCCCGGCCTCTGTGGGCCGGTGACACCGCTGAGCCCACCGGACCCGGCCGCCGCCGCGCCCTACGTGGAGGTGGCCGAGGCCGAGCAGGCCGCGGGAGACACGGAGACGGCGCTCGTCGCCTGGCGCGAGGTGCTGCGGAGGGATCCGCGCAACGCCCGGGCGCGGGCGGCCCTGAAGACGCTCTGCCGGGGAGACTGGGCCGAGGAGCAGGCGGAGGCCGCGGCGGCGTCGCTGCTCTCGGGCCTCTCGCACTTCGAGCGGGGGGAGGACGCGGCGGCGGCGGCGGCCTTCCACGAGGCGCTCGCGGAGCCGGAGCTGGTGGACACGGCCTCCTTCTTCCTCGGGGTGCTGGCGCTGCGCGAGGGCCGGACGGACGAGGCGGGCACCTTCTTCGACGCGGCGGCGACCTCCCCGGACGAGGGACTCGCGAGGCGCGCGGGAGAGCTGCGCCTGCGGGCCGCGCGCGAGGGGCGGGTGTCGTTCTCGGGGCGGCTGGGGGGCGAGTACGACTCCAACGTGGACCTCGCGCCGGACGGCACGCTGCGGCAGGGCGGGAGCGGGGATGGCGTGAGCACGGCGCTCGCCGAGCTGAGCGTGCGTCCCTGGGGGCAGCGGGGGCCGTACGCGCGCGTCAGCGGGAACTACCGGGGCCACCTGCGCTTCCCCGGCTTCGACCTGGCCGGGGCGGGGGGCGCGCTGGGCCAGGCACACCTGGGCCCGGTGCTGCAGGGGACGGTGGAGTACGGCCTGGATTACCTGGCGCTCGGCGGGGCGCCGTACCTGCTCGCGCACCGGCTGCGGGGGGCCGCGCGCGTGCCGGTGGGCCCGGTGGTGCTGGAGGGCTCGGCGGCCGTGCGCCGCGAGGACTTCCTCGTCACCGCCTACGAGGGCTACTCCGGGTGGCGCGGCACCATGCGGCTGGACGCGGAGTGGAGCCCCACCGAATCCCTCACCCTGTCCGCGGGCTGGTGCGGCGGCCTGCTGAGGACGTACGACCTGGCGCTCGGCTATGTCGAGCACGGCCCGCGTGCCGGACTGAGCCTGGGATTGGGCCCCGGGCTGCGCATGCTGGGCGAGGTGGGCTACTCCCCGCGCGGCTACCAGAACTTCGACAACCCGCTGGGGGCCCGCCGTGAGGACGGCATCCTCGACGCGAGCGCGGTGCTGGAGTGGGACGTGTCGAGGCACTGGAGCGTGCAGGCCTCGATGGGCTGGCGAGGCGCGTCCTCCAACGTCCCCGAGCTCTCCTATGGCCGCTTCACCGGTGGGCTGGCGCTGGTGTGGTCGCGGGGGTTGTTCTGATGGCGCGGCTCGCCTCGCGCGCACTGGGCCCGCTGGGGCTCGCGACGCTCGGCCTGGTGGGCGCGCTGGCGGCGACGCTGGCCCTCTATCGCGCGGGGAGCGCGGCGCTGGAGCAGGCGCTGGATGCGCGGCTGAGGGGCGCGGGCGAGTCCGCGGCGCTGCTGCTGACGGACGCGCCGGCCTCGGCCGAGCGGCTGGAAGCGCTGATGAAGGCCAACGCGCTGGACGGGGTGTACGTGGTGGACCGGAAGCTGGCGGTGCCGGCGGACGCCACGGGGCCGGCGCGCAGGCGGGTGGACCTGTTGCGGACGGACCCGGCGGGAGTGGAGGCGGCGCTCGCGGGAGAGACGCGGGTGGGGCCGGGCTACGCGATGGGCGAGCTGCAGGTGACGGTGGGCTACTTCCCGGTGCGCGGGAGGGGTGGGCAGGTGGAGTCGGTGCTGGTGCTGGAGGCGGGGCGTGCCTTCTCCAGCGCGCGGGACTCCCTGCGGCGCGCGCTGTGGGGAGGGGTGGCGCTGTCGGCGGTGGGCGCGTTGGCGTTGGCGCTGGTGGCGGCGCGGTGGCTGAGGGACGAGCGGGCGCGGCGCGAGGCGGCGGCGAAGGCGGCGCGAGGCGAGGCGCTGACGAAGATGGCGGCGATGGCGGCGCATGAAATCCGCAACCCGCTGGGAGTGATTCGCGGCACGGTGGAACTGATGCGCGAGCGCAGCGGGGCGAAGCTGTCCGAGCGGGACAAGGAGTCGCTGGAGGACGTGCTGGGCGAGGTGGAGCGGCTGCGGCGGCTGACGGAGGACCTGTTGGACCTGAGCGCGGACCGGCCGTTGGCGGCGCGGCGGGTGGTGCTGTCCGAGGTACTGGAGGAGGCGGCGAGGGCGACGGAGGCGGCGTTCCCGGGGGTGAAGGTGCGCCGGAGCTTCGCGGAGCTGCCGCCGGTGGAGGGAGACGCGGGGCGGCTGAGACAGGTGTTCGCCAACCTGCTGCAGAACGCGGCGCAGGCGCAGGGCGAGGGCGAGGTGCGGCTGGCGGCGGAGCCGGACGGGAGCGCGGTGCGGGTGCGAGTGGAGGACGACGGACCGGGAGTGCCGAAGGAAGTCCGGGAGCGGCTCTTCGACCTGTTCGTCACGGGGAAGGCGAACGGAACGGGGCTGGGCCTGGCGCTGTGCCGCCGGTTGGTGGAGCGGCACGGGGGCTCGGTGTCGCTGGTGCCCGAGCAGCGCCAGGGCAGCACCTTCGAGGTACGGCTGCCCGCGGCGCCTCAGGCCCGCTGACGGGCCTCAGCCGTGCTGGGGTCCGCGAGGCGCGGGGCCGGCCTGCTGGAGGGCGTGGTACTCCTCATCGGTGAAGACGCGCGAGCGGATGAGGAAGCGTACGCCCTCGGGCGCCTCCACGGAGAAGCCGCTCCCACGTCCCTTCACCACGTCCACCGTGAGGTGGGTGTGCTGCCAGTACTCGTACTGCGAGCCGCCGATGTAGAAGGGCGTGTCCACGATGGTGCCGAGGAAGACGTCCTCCTGGCCCACCTCGAACTCGCCCCTCGGGAAGCACATGGGCGCGCTGCCGTCGCAGCACCCTCCCGACTGATGGAACATCAGGGGGCCGTGAATGCCTTGCAGCTTGCGCAGCAGGGCCTCGGCTTCGGGGGTGACGGTCACGCGCTCGATGCTCATCTCGGCGGCTCCTGTGCTCGGGCCTAGAAGAAGCCCATGGGCTTCGGGTCGTAGCTCACCAGCATGTTCTTCGTCTGCTGGTAGTGCGAGAGCATCATCTTGTGCGTCTCGCGGCCGATGCCCGACTGCTTGTAGCCGCCGAAGGCCGCGTGCGCCGGGTACAGGTGGTAGCAGTTGACCCACACGCGGCCGGCCTGGATGGCGCGGCCCATGCGGTAGGCGGTGTTCGTGTCGCGCGACCACACGCCCGCGCCCAGGCCGTACAGCGTGTCATTGGCCACCGCCAGCGCGTCCTCCATGTCCTTGAACTTCGCCACCGACACCACCGGGCCGAAGATCTCCTCCTGGAAGATGCGCATCTTGTTGTGGCCCTCGAAGATGGTGGGCTCCACGTAGTAGCCCTCGGCGAGCGCCCCGGACAGGTTGGCGCGGCCGCCACCGGTGAGCACCTTGGCGCCCTCCTTCTTGCCGATGTCGATGTACGAGAGGATCTTCTCCAACTGGTCGTTGGAGGCCTGCGCGCCAATCATGGTCGCGGTGTCGAGCGGGTTGCCCTGGACGATGCGCCTGGTGCGCTCGATGGCCTTCTGCATGAACTCCTCGTAGAAGCGCTCCTGGACGAGGGCGCGCGAGGGGCAGGTGCAGACCTCGCCCTGGTTGAGGGCGAACATGGCGAAGCCCTCGAGGGCCTTCTGGGCGAAGTCGTCGTTCTGCGAGAACACGTCCGCGAAGAAGATGTTGGGCGACTTGCCGCCCAGCTCCAGCGTCACGGGGATGAGGTTCTCGGAGGCGTACTGCATGATGAGGCGGCCGGTGGTCGTCTCTCCGGTGAAGGCCACCTTGGCCACGCGCTTGTTGCTGGCCAGGGGCTTGCCGGCCTCGATGCCGAAGCCGTTGACGATGTTGAGCACGCCGGGAGGCAGCAGGTCGCCAATGATCTCGGCGAACTTGAGGATGGTGACGGGGGTCTGCTCGGCGGGCTTGAGGACCACGCAGTTGCCGGCGGCGAGCGCGGGCGCGAGCTTCCACGCGGCCATGAGCAGCGGGAAGTTCCAGGGGATGATTTGGGCCACGACGCCGAGCGGCTCGTGGAAGTGGTAGGCGACGGTGTGCTCATCGAGCTCGGCGAGGCTGCCCTCCTGGGCGCGCAGGCAGCCGGCGAAGTAGCGGAAGTGGTCGATGGCGAGCGGGAGATCCGCGGCGAGCGTCTCGCGGACGGGCTTGCCGTTGTCCCACGTCTCGGAGACGGCGAGCATCTCCAGGTGGGCCTGCATCCGGTCGGCGATCTTGTGGAGGATGTCGGCGCGGGCGGTGGGGGAGGTGCGGCCCCAGGCGGCCTTGGCCTTGTGGGCGGCGTCGAGCGCCTTCTCGATGTCCTCGGCGGTGGAGCGGGGGACCTCACAGAAGGGCTTGCCGGTGACGGGGGTGATGTTCTCGAAGTACTGCCCCTTCACGGGCGGGACGAACTCCCCTCCAATGTAGTTTCCATAACGGGGGAGGTACTGGACCTTGCTGCCCTTCTGTCCCGGCGCTTCGTACACGGTCGACATTCGAACCTCGGCGTGATTCGTGGGTTGAACTGGCAACGGCAGGGGAGAGGGCACCGAGGATAGACAGGTGCCGCTCCGCGTCATCGCCGGAAAGGAACACGGGAACGTTGGAAAATGATCAACCGAGCGGGGCAGGGGGCACTCGGGCACCCGGTCACACCCCGGAGGTGGAGGGTGATCAGCGCTCGGGGGAGGGAGTCCTCGGACGAGTGAGGTGAAGCATGGCGCAGGTGTTGGTGGTGGATGACGAGGTGAAGCTGGGGAAGCTGGTGGCGGAGGCGTTGGAGCTGGACGGGCACGAGGTGGCGCGGGTGGCGGGGGGCCGGGCGGCGCTGGTGGAGCTGGCGCGGCGGGGCTTCGACGTGGTGCTGACGGATTTGATGATGCCGGAGGTGGGAGGGCTGGAGGTGTTGAAGGCGGCGCAGGGGCTGCCCACGCCACCGGCGGTGGTGATGATGACGGCGTACGGCACCGCGGAGAACGCGGTGGCGGCGATGAAGGGAGGGGCGGCGGACTACCTCACCAAGCCCTTCGCGCTGGACGAGGTGCGGCTGCGGGTGAGGCGGCTGGCGGAGCAGCGCGCGGCGGAGACGCGGAGCGAGCGGCTGGTGCGGCGGCTGACGCCGGAGCTGGTGGCGGAGAGCCCGCGGATGAAGCAGGTGGTGGCGTCGGCGAAGCAGGTGGCGGCCAGCGACGCGAGCGTGGTGTTGCTGGGGGAGAGCGGGACGGGGAAGAGCCAGCTGGCGAGGCTCATCCACTACTCGAGCAAGCGCGCGGCGGGGCCGTGGGTGGAGGTGCACTGCGCGGCGTTGCCGGAAACGCTGCTGGAGGGGGAGCTGTTCGGGCACGAGAAGGGGGCGTTCACGGGAGCGACGGAGCGGAAGGTAGGGCACCTGGCGGCGGCGGACGGGGGGACGCTGTTCCTGGACGAGATTGGCGAGGTGACGCCGGCCACGCAGGTGAAGTTGTTGCGCTTCCTGCAGGAGCGGGAGTTCGTGCCGCTGGGGAGCACGCAGGCGCGCAAGGTGGACGTGCGAGTGATCGCGGCGACGAACCGGGACCTGGCGGGGGCGGTGCGGGAGGGGCGGTTCCGGGAGGACTTCTACTACCGGCTGAACGTCTTCAGCATCGAGGTGCCGCCGTTGCGCGAGCGCAAGGAGGACCTGGTGCCGTTGGCGCAGGCGGTGCTGGCGAGGAAGGGATTGCCGGCGTCGAAGCTGTCGAAGGACGCGGAGGCGCGGCTGCAGGGGTACACGTGGCCGGGCAACGTGCGCGAGCTGGAGAACGCGATGGAGCGCGCGCTCATCTTGTCGGGGGAGGGAGACATCCAGGCGGAGCACCTGGGAGCGGGAGGCCCGTCGCTGTCACGAGGAGGAGGAAAGGGCGTGCGAGCGGCGGACGTCCTGGGAGAGGGCTTCAACCTGGACGCCTTCGAGCGGGAGCTGCTGTACGCGGCGTTGGAGAGGGCGGGGGGCAACAAGACAGCGGCGGCGAAGCTGTTGGGCATCACGCGCCGGCGTCTCTATTCACGGCTCCAGAGCCTGGGAGAAAAGGTGACGGACACGGAAGCCGATTGAGCCCCATCACCTCCCAATCCATCACAAATCCAATCAGTCACTCCCCCCTGAGCCCGAGGGTCCAATATCCCCTCTCCCCCCGGGAGAGGGACGGGGTGAGGGTGCCCGGGTCCCAGGTTGAACCCCTGTCCGTGGGTCCCGTACCCGCGTCGAAGCGCGCATGAACGGTTGGATTCCAGGCGGGCGGGCGTCCGGGCGGGTGGGGGTCCACGCGGGTGCCTACCGTTGGAAGGCCATTCCTCCCCAAGGAGCCCGCATGGAGACCACGCCGCACGAACCGAAGCATCCGCGAGAACTGGTCCACGTCCCCGTCTCGGTGAGTGATCGCAAGGGCCTGCTCGACAAGAGCGCGGCGGCCGGAATTCCCGCGATGCCTTTGCTGGGCAAGCTGCCCCTGCGCCGGCTCATCCCGCAGAACCTGCACTCGGTGTTGGACTACCAGGGCGCGCTGACGGTGACTGGCGTGGGGTTGCTGTCTAGTCCGGGGGCGTTCCGGACCGCGGGCCTGGTGCTGGGCTGCTCGGGCCTGGGCGTGTCGCTGCTCACCGACTACCGGTTGAGCCTCTTCAAGCTCATCCCCATCGAGGTGCACGAGGCCATCGACTACCTCTGGAGCTTCGGCGTCATCGCCGCGCCCTTCCTCTTCGGCGGTACGCGCCGTAGCCGATTGGCCACCTGGGTGAACGTCCTCGTGGGAGCCAGCACCATCGTCGCATCCCTCTTCACGGACTACCGGGCGCAGCGGGGCGTGCAGTGGGTCCGAGGCCAGCCGACGGACCTGGGCCCCGTGGGCGGCTGAAGTCCACGGACAGCCTCCCGGGCGCGCGCGTCACCAACTGGTCCGACTGTCGGACCAGTTGCTCGAGCTCGCGCCCCAGACCCGTGCTCCCGGAATGGACGCGTACTGCTCGCGGAGCGCGGAGGCGGTCCGCTGGTACATGTCGCGCACCCAGCCCTGGTAGTAGCGGGCCGCTTCGGTCTCGGGGACCGTCCCGTTCACGCAGGCGGTGATGAGGTGGGCGGCCATCATGCCTTGCATCAGCGCGCGCAGCACCCCCTGCGAGGAGGCGGGGTCCACCACCGCCGCAGCGTCTCCGGCGATGAAGTAGCCCGCGCCCGCCGGAGCCTCGACACGGCTCCAGGTGACATCGGCGCCGCGTGGCGCACCGGTGGCACTGCCCGGGTTCAAGGCCAGCGGTACATCTGGCCGCGTCCGGGGGTCTCCCTGGAGTGACAGCCGGGTCCACGCGTAGAGCCCCGGACGGACGCGGGCGATCCACTCCCAGCCCTCCGGCTCCCAGCGCAGGGAAGGGTGCTCGTCCCACTCCGCGAAGTGGCCCCGCACATAGCCATACCGTGCGAGCAGGAGGGGCGAGTCCACGCTCCTGGCGAGCCCCTGCTTCCGGGTGAACCAGCGCCCACGTCCACTCGCGTCGACCACGAAGCGTCCGTGCTCGATTCCATCTGCCGTCTCCACACCCACCACGCGTCCCCGCTCGACGAGCGGCTGGAGGGCCTGGCAGGGCTGCGAGACCTCGACGCCCAGGGCCACCGCGCGCCGCAGCAGGAGCGCATCGAATTCGGCGCGCCACGCCTGGAAGCCACGCCATGGCCCGTCCGAACCGGCCCCATACGGAGTGAACACGCGCCCCGCGGGCGAGTGCGTCCAGATGCCGTCATGGCGGAGGAAGCCCGCGGCGCGGACCTCCTCGGCCACGCCCAGCCGCTCCAGGAGTGCTTCCACGCCCGGGTGCAGCGTCTCACCCGGGAGGTCCCTCGGGAAACGGGAGGCCTCGATGATGCGGACGCTCAACCCGGCCGATGCGCAGCCAATGGCCGCCGCGCAACCCGCCGGGCCCGCGCCCACGATGACGACATCCGAGGTCCCGGCCATGTCAGGCGCTCCGGAGGCTCAGACGACCCCGGCGGGGCGGGCGATGAGCGTGAAGGGCCCGTCATCCACCTGGAAGCGGACGGCGGTGAGCGAGACGTGGCAGGTGAAGCGCCGCAGCACCTGCACCCGGCGGCGAGGCGTGTTGGGAAGGGCCTCCTCCTGTCCCGACGTCTCGACGAAGACGAAGTGGTAGCCGGGGCCATTCAGCGCGGTGTCCTTGGGCGGCCCCACGTCCCAGTCCGCGACCTTCTCCACCGTGGCCAGCACGAGGGTGGAGGTGGGGACGGTGTCTCCGGCGGGAGGCACCACGCGCTGGATGCAGAAGCGCAGGGCCTCCATGCGCGCGATGAGCTCCGAGGCCGTCACGCGCGCGAGCGGGCCGAGCCGCAGCCGTCCCTGGAGCGCGTTGGAGACGTAGTCGGAGCGGAAGCGGTTGGCGAAGTTCATGAACCACTGGCCGCCTTCCTGGACGAGGAAGGGCCCGTGCTCTCCGTCCCAACCGGGTGCCGAGGTGACCTCTCCGGCGAGGACGCGCGGGTGCTGCGGGTGGTAGCCCAGCTCCGAGTCGAGCAGCGGCTTGCCCATGGGGGCCTCGTTGAACGTGCGCGAGGCATCGGGCGCCACGGCGGGCCAGAAGGAGTTCAGGGCGGCGCACAGCTTGGCGTCCTCGGGGAAGGGACTCCCCAGTCCGAAGGCCGCGGTGAAGCTCCCCACGTCATCGTTGCCGAGTGCCACATCCCAGCCCGGGGCGAAGACGCCAGAGGCCCCATCCGGCAGAAAGGTGACGAGCACCGTCTCCCGCTCGCCCGCCTGCGCGCTGCCCACGGCTCCGGCGCCCACCACGGCCGTCATCGTCCTGTCGCTCCGGCGGAAGGCCGGGGTGTCCGGCTGGCTCGGACGCTGGAGGGTCGGGTTGACGCTGTCCCGCCCGCGGCTCAGGGGCTTGGGCCCTCCCTGCCGGAAGTGCGGGTCCGGGAGGGTCTCGACCCAGGCGGCGATCTCGAACTGGTCCGCGAGCGGGAAGAAGTCCGGCGCCGTCACGAGCGAGTACGCGGGGAGCGCCGTGCCGAGCGAGCGGCTCAGCCCGCTCACCCGCACGGTCACGCACCCATCGCACGTGTCGTCCATGAAGTGGGCGGCCTCGTAACCGCCGCGGTCCACCAGCGCGAGGAACTCGGCCTCCGTGAGGAAGCGCCCGTTGGCGAGCGGGCCGTTCAGGTCCTCGAGCTCGAAGGTGCCGCCGGCTCCCTGCCGCACGCGGTGGCGGATGTTGACGTACTCGGGGGCGCGGCGGCCCTCGGGGCCTCCGGAGATGGCGTCGAAGCTCGTCCAGAAGCGTGTCTCGCGCGAGGCCTGGCCGAAGGAGATGCGCTGCTTCCGGGGAACGCGGAAGCGCACCAGCTCGTCGCGTCCGGCCACCGTCTGCGTCACCGTGCGCACGAGCGTCGAATGGTGCAAGGGGACGATGAGCAGGCTGGCGCCCACCCGTTGCCGGCCCACCAGCGCGTCGTCATCCCCCGTCTGGCGGACGAAGGGGGCGCGGTCGAGGTCGAACTGCGGCAGCGCGGGGATGCGGCCATTCGTGTGGACGCGGCGCAGCTTCTCGTTGCGGTGGTACTCGTCGAAGACGAACTCCGCCGCGGTGAGCGTCTCGCCCACGAGGCACTCGTCCCCGGGGAAGAGCTTGTGCACGGGGAAGAGGAAGTTGCGCAGGTTGTCGCCCTGCACCGGGTCGAGCACCACGCGCTGCGCTCCCGGCCGGCTGGACACGCACAGGAAGGCGCCATAGCGGGCGGGGAGCACGGCGAGCCCGTCACCGCCGTCCTCGGGCTCCACCCAGAAGGAGCGCCGTGCGGCGTCATAGCGGAGCGGGCGGGTGCCGACGCGCGCCACGCCCGTGCGGGAGTAGGCCATGTCCGCGTGCAGTCCGTGCGGGCTGCGCTCGCCGGGCCGGTACTGGTAGGCGAACACGGCGAGTGTGGCGCCGGGGAAGTCCGCCAGCCGCCTCCGCGCGAGGCTGTAGATGTAGTTCTCGAGCGTGTCGAGCTCCTCGAGCGTGGGATACGCGTCGGGAGAAGCCGCGGGCGCGTTGCCGGGCCCCGGATGCACATAGGGGCTGGCCAGCGCGTGGTAGAGCAGGCTCTTGCCGGGCGAGGCGGGCTTGATGCCAGCGGCGGTGCGGAAGGAGAAGTCCTCGAAGCCCCGCAGCTCTGCGCCGGCAGGCCGCTGCACGGCGCGGGCGAGCTGCGTGGCCAGTGCCGCGGGCGTGGCCGCCGTGATGTCCAACCCGAAGGGACTCAGCCGGTCCGCCCAGCCGTGCCCCGCCAGCCGGTCACAGAGTGACTTCACACCATCGATCAACGCCATATCGGGAGTTCCCTTCAGGTGCTTCGAGACACACCCGGCCGGTGGTGGGACCGGCCGGGGCCCATCCCTTCTTCACGAGAAGGGCTCACGTCACGGCAACAGGTTCTTCTGGTCGTTGATGGGCGACAGCTCGCCCACGAACCGGAGCATGTCCGTCATGGTGAAGTTGCCCGCCTTGGTGGAGGGCAGCGTGGGCCGCCACGCCGGGTTGCTGGCGAGGAACGAGCTGGCATCGCACTCGAGCAGGCCCACGAAGACCTCGGACAGGATGCGGCTGCCCACGGGGCCCAGACGCTTGCTGTTGCCGCGCTGCTCGGCCTCCTTGAGGATGTAGTACCAGAGCGGCGTCTCCAGGTGCAGGTTGTGCCTGGCGGCCACCTGCCCGTCGGGACCCTTGGCGATGTCCTCGGGGGACAGGGGCTTGATGCGCATGCGCCGGGCCACGTTCTGTCCGGAGGGCAGGCCGAGGCTGCGCCCGCGCTTGAGGTTGGCGATGGGCAGATTCACGCCGGGCAGGACGCCGTGGTCGGGAATCTCGGACAGCGTGGGTGAGAGGAACGGGTCGAGCTTGCGGCTGAGGCCGGCCGTCACGCCGTCACCGGCGAACTGGAAGAAGCGCCGCCAGTCGATGATCCAATCGCTGGGGATGGGCACGTTGGTGCCCGAGCGCCCGGAGAAGAGGAAGAGCAGCTTGAGCGTGGCGGGCGTGGCCTTGCGGGGGCCGTCCTTGAAGGTGAAGACCTCGTTGTAGTCATAGGCCTCGCGCACCATGCTGTGGCCCAGGCGGTAGGCGGCGGCGGAGAACTCGACGGGGATGAAGGCATCGCCCTCGGGGACGTAGAACGAGCGGCCATTCTCCAGCACGTCGTCGAGCACCTTCTCGTCCACCACCCGGCGCAGGAAGTCGTTGAGGACGATCCACTGGTAGTGCCAGATGACGAGCTGGCGGGCCTCCTCGAACACGCTGCGCCGGAGGGGCGAGGGCGGTGCGATGGTGCCCTTCTGGAGCCCGTCGACGACCTTGTTGTGGAAGCGCATGAAGGCCAGGTGCAGCTGGGCGACGATGAGGTTCTCGTCGTTGCGCGGGTCGCCGATGACGGCGAGCCCCTGGGGGCCACGCGGCAGGTCGAACTCGAGCGCCGGCTTCACCTTGGGGTCGCCGCGGCCGGGCGTGGTGTGGGTGTGGCCGAGGACGAAGAGGGCATCGTTGGGAGGGAGCTGGTAGAGGAACGGCTGGTCGCCGGGGCCCCTGCCATAGAGGCAGTCGAGGTCGAGCGCGGGGGTGCGGAAGTTGTGGAGGGCGAGGGGGTCGACGAGCACCTCCTGGATGGGGGTGGTGTCGAGGGTGATGTCGTGGTCGATGAACTGGCCGAGGTAGGTGAAGCCCGCGGGGACATCCTCGTTGTCGCCCTTGGGGTCGGCGGGGTTGGGGTCCTTCATGGCGCGGCCGAGCTCCTCCAGGGCCTCCACGGGAGGCGTCAGCGGCTGGAGTGCCGGAAAGAGCCTTCCGAACTTGCCCGTCGGGACGAACTGCCCCAGCGGGGTCCCCTCCCCATTGCGTAGCAAGAAACCATGAATGGCTGGCATTGTGCTTCCTCCACGTGGTGATGCGTTCAGACAGACAGGGCCCGGCGCGTTTGTGAGCGGCGGCCCGTTCTGTCCCCCCTGCGCGTGCATGGATTCCAGTTCGGAGCACGCGCCGCAATGCCCTGAAGGGCACCTGTCCGGAAGCACGCGGGAGGCTCGGACTGGAGGGAGGGAAGGGGGAGCGGGCGAACTCGCGTGTCGCGGAGCCGGGATGCGCGGCGAGGGCGCGCCCGTTGAACGAGGCCTGTCGTCGGGGTCCTCGGTTCCCCAGGACGGGTCCCAGCGCTCGGAGTGTTTGTTGGATGGATGCTGTGTATGGGCGATGTTCGCGATGGGACGGCGGGAGCGGCGTAGAGTCGGGGGCATGAACCGCGCACCGCTCCGCTTCTTCTTCGACTACGTGTCGCCGTACTCGTATCTCGCGTGGACGCAGCTCCCGGCGCTGGCCGAGCGTCATGGCCGCACGGTGGAGCTGCTGCCCGTGCTCTTCGCGGGCGTGCTCAACACGCTCGGGACGACGGGGCCCGCGGAGGTGAAGCAGAAGCGGTTCTACATCTACAAGCACACGCGGCGGATCGCCCACGAGCTCGGGGTGCCCTTCGTCATGCCCGCGGCGCATCCGTTCAACCCGCTGCTCGCGCTCCGGGTGACGGCGGCGGTGCGGGACGGGGAGGCCCGGCGCCGGCTGGTCTCCGCGCTCTACAACGCGGTGTGGGCCGGAGGCGGCGGGCTGGTGCAGCCCGAGCGCGTGGGCGAGGTGGTGGCCTCCGTGGGGCTCGATGCACAGGCGCTGCTCGCGGCCGCGCAGACGCCCGCCGTGAAGGACCAGGTGCGCCGCAACACGGAGGAGCTGCTCGCGTTGGACGGCTTCGGCGTCCCCACCATCGTGGCGGATGGGGAGCTGTTCTTCGGCGTCGACTCCTTGAGCCATCTGGAGCGATTCCTGCGCGGAGAGGATCCGCTGTCCCGCGAGGAGCTGGAGCGGCTGAAGAACCTGCCCGTCGCGGCGTCCCGCATCTGAGGGGCGGAGGTGGCGCCGGGCGGCCGGGCTCCCTACCTTGTCTTCATGCAGTCATCGCGCAACGTCCCCATTGAAGAGCTGCTCCGCTCCGCCGAGGAGCGGGAGGAGGCGGGTGATGCCCTGGGGGCCGAGGCACTGCTCGGCCGGGTCATCTCGCTCGAGCCGGAGTTCTCGCTGGCCTGGTACCGGCGCGGCATGCTGCGCCTCTTCGAGCAGGAGGCATACGAGGAGGCACTCGCCGACCTGCGCCGCGCCGAGGAGCTGGGGGTGGACCACCTGGGCATCCCGGTGTCGCAGCTCCACTACCTGCACGGGGAGTGTCTGTTCGGGCTGGGGCGGTTCGAGGAGGCCGATGCGCGGCTCGCGCAGGGGCTCCTCGGCGAGCAGGACGAGGTGCTGCGGGCGGAGATCTACTACCGGCGCGCCGAGTGCGCCGAGGAGCTGGAGCGCCCGGAGGCACTGCGTGAGGCGCTCACGGGCTTCCTGGCGCACAAGGCCGCGTACCTGGACTCGGGCGGTGACGGCGAGCAGGTCGAGCGGGCGGAGACGCGGCTCGCCGGGCTCTCGGGTGGAGGGTGATCAAGGCGTGCCGCTGATGTTCGGCGCCGTGTAGGTCGCCTTCGGGTCCACCTCGGCCGCGTAGGGGCTCGTCCACGTGTCCTGGAAGAAGCGCTCGAGCCGGGCCGCGAACGCCTCGCCCTCCACGATGACGCCCACGTTGCGGCTCTGCGTGAAGTAGTCGCGCTCCCAGTTGCTCGTGCCCACCCAGGCCCGCTCCCCGTCCACCACCATGTACTTGGCGTGCACCACCCGCGCGAAGGGGATGAAGCCGCCGGACCACTGCGGAAGGGTGACCAGCTTCACCGTCAGCCCCGGCGGAGCGTGCAGCGCCTGCAGGCCCTCGATGGTGCCCTTGCGCTTGCCCCAGTCCGCCAGCAGCAGCTCCACCTTCACCTCGCGCGCCGCCGCCCGCTTCAAGGCATCCTCCAGCTCGGGGAAGGCACCGCCGTCACGGCTCTTCGCCCGGTACGTGAGCAGCTGCACCCGCACCGAGCGCTTCGCCCCGTCGATGAGCTTCACCAGCTTCGGCAGGTCCCACGTGGCCGGGTCCGGCAGGTGGCCCTCGGGGCTGTGCGCGGGCGTCACGCGCACCGTGCTCCCCGCGTAGCTCGCCGGGAACGGGCCCCCCACCGCCTTCGTCGCGGGCGCCGGGGCTCCCACGGCCAGCGCCCAGTCCTGCTCGAAGATGTCCGCCAGGGAGCGCACCACCTCGGGCACGCGGATGCGCAGCCCGAGCTCCTGGATGTGCTCCAGCGAGCGCCAGTCGAAGTTCTGACTGCCCAGGTACGCCTCGCGCCCGTCCACCACGAAGTACTTCGCGTGCAGCACGCCGCCTCCGAACACCTTCGCCGTGTCCAGCCGGCGCACCTCGACGCCCGGCCGCTTCGCCAGCCGCTCCAGCGTCTCCGGGTACTGCGCGTAGAACTTCTCCTCCGCGAGCACCCGCACCTTCACGCCCCGGTCCGCCGCCGCCTCGATGGCCTGAATCACCGGCTCCAGCCGGCTGCCCGGCGCGTTGCTCAGGTAGAACTGCGCCACGTCCAGCGTCCGCGTGGCCCCGTTCACCATCTCCGGCCACACCTGCCAGGCGTCTGGGATGTCCGCGTGGTCCAGCGTCGTCTCCACCGGGCTGCTCTCCACCAGCTCCAGTCCGGGAAGCGCGGAGGCGGCGGCACGCACGCCCGTGGCGGGCGCGGCACACGCGAGGGACAGCACGAGGGACAGCAGCAGGGCGTTCAGTCGCAGGGGCATGGCGGGCACCCTATACAAAAACCAAGGGCCCCCCGCGATTGCTCGCGGAGGGCCCCGGGTTCACACCGTGCTCAGGCGCTGGTTAGAACACGTACCGCGCGCCGAGCTGGATGCGCCAGCGCGACAGGGTGGGGCTGTACACCGTGGTCCGCACCGCGGTGGGCTCGGTGAAGGTGTAGACGGGGCGGTTGTTCGCCGCGTCGTAACCCACCGCGCGCAGGAACGCCGAGGCGTGGTTCTCGAACTGCGCCTCCTGCTCGAAGAGGCCCCACTTCGGGTTGAGCAGGTTCAGCACGTTGAAGATGTCCGCCTGCACCTCCAGCCGCTGGCCCTTCACGAACTCCGGCGAGTTCCAGCCGAGCCGGACGTTGAAGAAGTTCTGCCACGGGTTGCGGCACGCGCCGCGCTCGATGATGCGGCCCTTGGACTCCCTCAGGCACTGCTGGCCGTCGATGAACTTGCTCAGGGCCTCGTACTGCGCGGCCTGCGTGGCGGCGTCGCCCTGGAGGGAGATCTGGCTCGGGTCCGCCGGGATGAACGCCAGGTCGTTGCCGTTGATGCCGTCCGCGTTCACGTCACCGTTGACGGTCCAGCTGTAGGGCAGACCGGACTGGCCCGTGTAGATGATGCCCGCGTTGAAGCCGAGGGGCAGCTGGCCGGTGGCGGTGAGGGTGAAGCGGTGGGTGCGGTCGAACGCCGACGGCCGGAGGTTGCGGTTCTCCAGGCTTCCGTCCACCGGGGCGAACTGGAAGTTGGAGAGCGCCTGGGCGCTCGTCATCGAGATGAGATCCTTCGAGTCCGTGTAGCTGTAGGCCACGCTCACATCCAGCATGTCCTGGATGTTCTTCTGCAGCTGCAGGGTTGCGTTGTAGACGCGCCCGCCGTTCTTGTTGAACACGCGGATGGCCTGCACGAGGTTGGCTGGATCACGGCGGGCGGGGTTGGCCCGGAAGCCCGTCGCGGCGAAGCGGCCGTACAGGGAGCGGCCCTCGCCGCTCTGGCCCTGGTTCTCCAGGTTCTCGTCGGTGGTGTACCAGCCGTTGACGTCCTGCGTGTAGAGCAGGTCGGCGGTGGCGATGAGGCCCCAGGGCAGGCGGCGGTCCGCGCCAACCGCCACGCGGAAGTTCTGCGGGTACCGGGTGTTGGGGTCGAAGTAGTCGATCTCACCCTGGTTGGTGGGAGCCGTGGGCGGCGTGGTCCCGCCCGCGCAGTCGAAGGGCTGGGCATTGGGGTCGGCGGTGAACGCCGGAACGCCCGACGCCCCCGTGCACGTCAGCTCCACCTGGGAGAGGCCGTTGATGCTGTACGCGTTGGACACCCACACGTAGGGCGGCCGGCCCGAGAAGATGCCGAGACCACCGCGGACGATGGTGTTGGCGTTGCCCTCCACGTCCCAGTTCACACCGAGGCGGGGCGACCAGAGGATGTTGCCGGTCGGCACCTTGCCCGTGTCGATGGGGAGCGCCTCGTTGTTCACCAGCCGCTCGTTGGTGTTGGCGCGCGACAGGAACGGCACGTCGAGCCGGATGCCGGGGGTGAGCGTCAGGTTCTTGAACGGCGTCCAGGTGTCCTGCAGGTAGAAGCCCGGCTGCGCCACGGTGAAGGCGGCGGTGCCCGGCTCCTGCAGGGGGCTGACGCCGAAGCGGCGCTGGAAGGCGCTCGGGGTGCCGGCCTCGAAGGCATCCAGGCTCTCGAAGGTCCACACGCCGGTGGCCGCCTGGAGGAAGGCATTGCGCAGCCGGAAGAACTCGGTGCTGGTGCCGGCGGTGAGCTGGTGGTCACCCAGCGCCAGGGTGAGGCTGTCCTGGATCTGGAAGATGTCCTGGTCCAGCTGGTTGAGCTGGGAGAAGCGCTCGGCGCCCGCGGCCAGCCACGAGTCGGCCGCGCCGAGCTTGCCGGCCTTGACCAGGATGAGCGGGATGTCCAGGGCGGGATCGCGCGCGTCGCGCAGGATGGAGAAGCCGGCGAGGAACTCGTTGGACAGCTTGCCGCCGAGGAAGGTCGAGGTCAGCTTCGCCCGGGCGGTATGGGTGTTGGTCGTCTGGGCGTAGCCGCTGTTGGACAGCTGGTAGCCGTCACGCAGGCGGTTGGGGATGGACGGCGAGGTGGGCGAGCGCGTCAGCGAGTCCTGCAGGGCGCCCACGAAGTTGTACGACAGCTCCAGGTAGCTGTTGGGGATGACGCCCGTGCTGATCTTCGCGAAGACGTTGCGGTCCGGGTTGCGCAGCTGCGTGGCCAGGGCGGTGCCCGCGTTGGGGACGCCGTACTTGTCGGCGAGGATGCTGCTGAAGCGCTCGGCCTCGGCCTGGGTGAAGCCGGCGCGGGCCAGGTCGTCCTCCGCGTTCGCACCGCCGATCTGGAACTGGTTGCCGAACGCCGAGTTGCGCTCCTGCAGGTCGGTGGCGATGAAGAAGTGGACCTTGTCCTTGATGATGGGACCGCCGAGGCTGCCGCCGAACTGCCAGATGTTGTAGCCGAGGAAGGTGGGGTCGGACTGGTTGCCGGCCAGGCTCTTGTTCTGCGTGTAGCCGAAGAGCGAGCCGTGGAAGTCGTTGGTGCCGCTCTTGGTGACGGCGTTCACCATGCCGCCGGCGAAGTTGCCGTAGCGCACGTCGAACGGGGACACCTGCACCACGAAGGTCTGGATGGCCTCGATGGAGATGGGCTTGGCGCCGGCCTGGCCACCCGGCGTGCCGGAGCCCGACAGACCGAAGATGTCATTGTAGGCCGCGCCGTCCACCTGGATGTTGTTGAAGCGGTTGTTCTGGCCGGCCATCGCGGTGCCGCTCACCTGCGGCGTGGTCGCGATGAGGTCGGTGAAGTTGCGGCCCTGGAGCGGCAGCTGGGTCATCTGCGCGGCCTCCATGGTCATCGAGGGGCCGGTGCGGCCCTGGTCCTGGAGCTCGTCGACCTGCTGGGCCGTGACGACCATCTCCTCCTGGAACTCCTCGAACTGGCGCAGCTTCAGGTCGATGTTGAAGCGCTGGCCCAGCACCAGCTGCATGCCCTTGCGGGTCGCCGGGTAGAAGCCCTCCATGTTGGCCGTGAGGGTGTACGGGCCACCGGGGGGGATGTTGTCGAGCAGGTAGTTACCCGACGAGCCGCTCACCGCGGTGAAGGTGGTGCCGGTGGCGTCGTTGCGCAGCTGGACCACGGCGCCCGGGAGCGCCTCGTTGTCCTGGGTGGTCACGGTGCCGGTCACCGCGGAGCCTGTGACTCCCTGCGCCAGCGCCCCGGACGCCAGCATGGTCGTGAGGAAGAGGACTATCAGTCTGAGGTGGGATGGACGTACAGGATTCATGGAACCTCGCGAGACCTGCATGGGGGCAGCGTAAGGAATCCAACCACTCGGAGGCACCCACGTCTGCTTTTGCTCCTGCACGAGGGCCTCGCTGGGGGAGAGAGTGAGGGGTTGGGCTCGCGACACGACGATCGTTGCCTGGCGAACGGCGGACACTGCCGGGCGGCCGTCTATCAACATTCGAGGGACCTTTCCAACCGGGGCCCCTATTTTCACCTTGAGTTCACAAAGATGACCCAGGTGGTAGGGGGAGCCTCCGCCCGGTGGTGCCACCGGAATACTGGAAAGTACTGACCTCCCACCTGCCCGCGCGACGTGATGCGTCAGCTGCGGCGGAGGGAGCCGGGGAGGGCGCTACCGTCCCTTGAGGTAGCGGCCGGACTGCTTGTCGAGCAGCTCCAGGCCCACGCGCGCTTCACGGCACTCGGGCAGGAGCTGGAGGGCGCGCTCGAAGCTCTCGCGAGCCCGGTCGAAGAAGCGGGTGCTGAGGTACTGGTGGCCGCGGCACACCAGCTCCATGGCCTGGTTGCGGGGCGTGGGGGACAGTCTGGCGGCCTTGGAGAACAGGTCCAGCGCCTTGGCGTAGTCGACGCCCTCGAGGGCGAGCATGCCCAGCTTGTAGAGCTGGAGCGCCACCGCCGCGGGCTGCACGCCGGAGGAGGGCCGGGAGCCGGCGGGAGCACCCGGGGCCGCCGGGGCGACGGGCACGCCATGCGCGGGCGTGAAGGCGGGGCGCGGGGCGGTGGGCACGCCGTGGGCGGGCGTGAAGGCGGGGCGGAGCGGGGCCGGGGCGCTCGGGGCCTCGGGGGGCGGCGTCACCGGGGCGGCCGGGGTGCGCGGCTTCGTGCGGGCCATGCGCTCGCTCCACTCGCGCCGCTTGTCCGGCTGGGAGAGCACCTCGAAGGCCTTCTTGGCGCCGAGGAAGAGCTCCAGCGCCTGGGCCTTCTCCTCGGGCGACTTCATGCGGAGCCGGTCCGGGTGCGACTGCGCGGCGATGCGCAGGAAGGCCTTGCGGATGGCGGCCAGGTCCTCCGTGCCTTGCAGGCCGAGCACCTCGAAAGGGTTTTTCTCGGAAGGGTTCCTGTCGTGAGAGGGGTCCTGGGACATGGCGGCACCCTCCTCAGGGCGAGGAGGCGGTGGGGGGGCGCAGCGTCACCGCGGCCTTGCGGCCGGTGGCGGGCTCGCGGGCGGTGACCTGGAGGAGGCCATCCGCGTCGATGTTGAAGTCCACCTCCACGCGCACGGTGCCGGCGGGCGCGGCGGGCAGCCCGGCCAGTTGCAGCTCGCCGAGGTAGCGGTTGCCGTCCACGGTGGGGGCCTCGCCCTGGTACACCTCGAGGTCCACGTGCGTCTGGTGGTCGAGCGTGGTGGCGAAGACCTTCGTCTCGCGAGCGGGGATGGTGGTGTTGCGGGGGATGAGGACGCTGAAGCGGCCGCCCTCGGTGCGGATGCCGAGGCTGCGCGAGAGCACGTCCAGCAGCAGCACGCGGGGCAGCTCGGGCGAGGTGCCGGCGACGATGTCCGCCTCGAGCGCGGCGCCGAGGGCCACGGCCTCGTCGGGGTTGACGGAGCGCTCGCCGGGGCGGCCCAGCAGTCTCTCCGCGCGGGCGCGCACCGCGGGCATGCGCGTCATGCCGCCCACCAGGACGACGCGGTGGATGTCCTCCAGCCTCAAGCCGGCGTCCTGGAGGGCCTGCTCACAGGGGGCGCGCAGCCGGTCCAGCTCGCGGGAGGCGAGGTTCTCCAGGAGGGTGCGCGAGAAGGAGGGGATGGACAGGTGGAGGGGCCCCTCGGGGGCGGTGCCGAGGAAGGGCAGGTCGATGACCGTCTGCTCCAGCTCGGAGAGGGCGCGCTTGGTGGACTCGGCGGCGTCCTTGAGGCGCCAGAGGGCCTCGGGGCTGTGGGCCAGGTCCACGCCGGTCTGCTTGAGGAAGATGCGGCGCAGCGCGTCCACCACGAGCTCGTCGACGTTGTCGCCGCCCAGGAAGTTGTCGCCGCTGGTGGCGAGCACCTGCACCACCTCGTCCTCCACGTGCAGCAGGGAGATGTCGAAGGTGCCGCCGCCGAGGTCGAAGACGGCGATGTTCTCCGGGCGGGACTCGTCGAAGCGGCAGGCGAGCATGGCCGCGGTGGGCTCGTTGAGGAGCCGGTGCACGGTGAGGCCGGCGCGCTGGCCGGCGGCCTTCGTCTCCTGGCGTTGCACCTCGTCGAAGTAGGCGGGCACGGTGATGACGGCGCCGTCCACGCTCTGGCCCAGCTGGGCCTCGGCGCTCTCCTTGAGGTAGCGCAGCACGTGGGTGGACACCTCGGACGGGGTCATCACCTGGCCGTGGACGCGCACCGCGGCGTTGCCGGAGGGGTCGGCCACCAACTCATAGGGCAGGAGCCGGCGCAGCTGCTGCACGGCGGGGTCCGAGAAGCGCCGGCCGATGAGGCGCTTCACGCCGAAGACGGTGTCGCGGGGGTGGAGCACGGCCTGGCGGCGGGCGGCGCTGCCCACCGTCACCTTGCCGGAGACATCGAAGCCGACGACGGAGGGGGTGGTGCGCTCGCCCTCGCGATTGGGCAGGACGCGGGCGTGACCGGTGGCGGAGTCCACCACGGCCATGCAGCTATTGGTCGTGCCCAGATCGATTCCGAGAACGAGTCCCATACCACCGGCCCCCCCGCGCGCCTCAAGCCGCCAGGAGCCCTACCTCCGTGAAGAGCAGCGCCACACGGCGCAAGGCTACTTCATCCTCCGGACGCTTGAGTTCCGCAAGGGCGGCGGTGAGGGTATTTCCCGGCTTGTTGAGCAGTGAGGAGGCGCGCAGCTCGGTGGCCGAGAGCGCCAGGTCGCCGGGGGTGACGGGAGGGTCCGGGTTGCGGTGGAGGGGCTTGTGCCGGAGGGACTCCTGCTCGCGCACCAGCCGCTCCAGCGGGTAGTGGGCGCGCAGGCCCTCGTTGAGGAGCGCGAGTCCGCCCAGGCGCTCCTCGGTGCCGTCGGTGATGGGGGCCTCGCCCTCGAAGAAGGCGTAGCGGCCGCCCGTCCAGCCGAGCAGGCTGAGGGCGACGGTGCGCCGGTGCTCGCGCGTCCACTCGGCCAGCTCGGAGGGGGAGAGCACGCGGGCGGCGAGCAGCGCGTCCAGCAGGCGTCCGGAGAAGGGGCGCGTGTTCTCCACGGCGCGCTGCCACTGCTCCACGGACAGCTTGCCCGTCTGGAGCAGGAAGGGGCCGAAGCGGTCCGTGGCGAGGCTGGAGCGCACGGCGATGATCTGCCCGGCCTTGAGGAAGAGCTCCTTGTGGGCGCGGTTCTGCTCGAAGTGGAGCCGGCCGGTGGCCTTGGCGAGCATCAACCGGGCCAGGACGCGCAGGGGGGCCACGCGGCCCACGTTGCCGGCGTAGCGGGGCGGCTTCGCCCGGGCGAGCCGGGCCTCGAGGCGCTCCTGGGCCGCGGCCGCCGTGGCGCTCAGGCCGGGGAAGGCGGAGGGCGGAAGGAAGGGCCCGCCGGACTGGGACACCTGGGCCTGGGGCGACAGCTTCCCGGAGGCGAACAGGAGCCGCACGTCGTCCTCGCCCAGCTTCGTGAGGGAGAGGCCGCCGCCCGGCTCGCGCACCGAGTAGGTGGGGGCCGCGGGCTGCGGGGGGGCCGGCTCGGCCAGCAGGGCCGGGGGGATGGGGGGCTGCACGGGAGGCGCGCGCACCTCCGGCTCGTAGTAGCTGGCCATCAACGCGGCCAGGTCGCGCTGGGACACGCGCAGGCCGGCGGACAGCAGGAACTCGTCCAGGGCGTCGAGCACGTCGGCGGCCGTCTGGTAGCGCTCGTCCGGGTTGGCGAGGATGCTCCGGTTGACGACGGCGCACAGCGGCTCGGGCAGGAAGGGGGCCGCGTCCTGCAGGCGCAGGGGCCGGGCCTTGAGGGCCACCGTCTGCTTGAGCACGTCCATCACCGCGCCGGGCTTGAAGGCATGGCGCCGCGACAGCATCTCGTAGAGGGTGATGCCGAGGGCGAAGATGTCACCGCGCCCATCCGGCTTCTTGCGGGCGAGCTGCTCGGGCGGGATGTAGCCCGGCTTGCCGCGCACGTTGGTGGCGATGTCGCCGCCGGAGCTGCCCACCAGCGCCACGCCGAAGTCCAGCAGCTTCACCTCTCCCTCGAAGGAGATGATGATGTTGGTGGGGTTGACGTCGCGGTGCACCAGGTGGAGCGGCTCGCCCGCGGCCGAGCGCGCGCGGTGCGCGTAGTCCAGGCCCTTGAGCACCTCCATGGCGATGTAGCAGGCCAGGTGCACGGGGATGCCCTGTCCCCGGGCCGACACCCGCTTCATCAGATCATACAGGTCCCGGCCATGGATGAACTCCATGGCGATGAAGTACTCGCCGCGCTGCTCTCCGAAGTCGAAAATCTGGGCGATGTTCATGTGCTGGAGGAGCGCGGACAGCCGCGCCTCCTCGATGAACATCTGCACGGCGGACTCCTGCTGGGTGGCCTCCGGGAGCACGCGCTTGACGACCACCTGCTTGGCGAAGCCGCCGGCGCCGAGCGCCACGCCGCGGTAGATGTCCGCCATGCCACCGCGGCCCAGGTGGTTGAGCAGCACGTACCGGCCGAAGCGGGCCGGCAGCGCGAGGTTCCCGGACGGCGTGCTCATTTCTTGGCGGAGTCCTCGATGAGCATCTCGTCGAACATGTCCTCGCTGATGACGAGCGTGCCGGGGCGCGCGGGGGCGAGCCGGGGCGCGGCACCGGGGATGGGGGCGGGCGTCAGCGCGGGGCCCGAGGGCATGACGCGGGCGCTCGCCTTGGGCATGAGGGCCGCGGCCTTGGCCGCCGTGGGCGACAGGGCCGGCACGGGCGGCACCATCGGCACGGGGGGCGGCAGCGACGGACGCGGGGACTCCAGCTCGTCGAGCGGCTCGAGCATGATCTCCATGCTCGGCACGCGGCGCTCGGGGGCCAGGGGCTGGCTGGCCACCGGAGGCGGGGAGCGCGGCGGGGCCACGACATCCTCGCCCAGCGTCTCCAGCATGCTGTGGGCCAGCTGCATGGTGCTGTCGCCGAACATCGTGTCGGCCCTGGGCGCGTCGGCCCTGGATGCGTCGGCCGGCTTGGGCCGGGGCGGCACCGGGGCCATGGCCGGCGGAGGCGGCACCCTGGCGGAGAGGTTGACCACGCTGGCGGGCGCCGGCACGGGCTTGGGCGAGGTGGGCGAGGACGGGGCGGAGGCGGAGGCCGAGTCCCCGGTGAGCAGGACGATCATCCTGCGCAGGTCCTCGATGGTCTGCTCCTTGGCCGTGAGCGTCTGGTCGCGGGTGGTGAGGTTCTTCTCGAGCTCGGCCACGCGGTGGGCGAGCCGGTCCCGCTCGGCGCGCAGCCGGGGCATCGCCTCGTTCTCGGCGCGCAGCCGCTGCAGCTCCTCCTGTTGCGCGGGGGCGTCCGCCGTGGGGCCGCCCTGGCCGCGCACCTGCTCGCGCAGGCTGTTGAGCTCCTGCAGCCACATCCGCTTCTCCTCGCGGGTGATGGCCTCCTGCTCCTGCTGCTCCTCCTCGCGGCGCGCCAGCGCGCTCTGGAACTGCTCGCTCAGGCCGCCCACGGACGTCATGAGTTCCCGGAGGCCGCGGCTGGCGCGCTCCAGGCGCTTGACGCCCTGGGCCTGCTCGTCGATGCGCTCGAGCAGCCGGGGCAGCACGCTCTGCTGGGCCTCGCGCACGCCGGCCCGGCGCAGCTCGTCGCGCTGGGCCTCCAACCGGGCGAGCTCCTGGGTGGCCTGGCGCAGCAGGGGGAGCACCAGCTCGGCGATGCCCTCGGCCTGGCGCCCCAGTTCGACGCAGCCCTGCCTCACCAGCTGGAGGTCCGCCGAGGAGTCCGCCGATGGCTCCGTGCTGGTTGCGTTCCTCATCGCGCTTCCTCCACTCCCTCCTCGAGGCGTGCCGTCATCGAACCACGCGCGGGCTCATGATACCCCACCACCCCCGGCCGGGCTTCATGGGGGTTGGTGGGCTCGGCCGTCAGAGCACCAGCCTGCTGGATTGCTCTCATTTCCCCTGCAAATGGGACGGGGGCGCTCGCTGGGGCAGCGAGGGGAAGGGCTCGAAGGACTCCAGCGCGAGCTTCCCAAGGTCCACGTTCGCCTCCGGCAGCCGCTCGATGTCCTCGGCGAACCAGGGCGTCTCGGGGAGGGGAGGCGTGGGGGCCGCCTGCGCCTGGGCGGGAGCCGGCCGGGCCGCGTCCGCCTCCAGCGGCTCCGTGTCGATCTCCGACTGCGACAGCTCCACGGTGAAGTTGACCGCGGGCTGGACCTCGGCGCGCCGGGGGCCGGAGATCTCCACCATGGGCCGGCGGCGGGGACGGGGGCCCCCCTCACTGGCCTGGGGCGCGGGGGCGGGGACCGCGGGCTCCGCCGGACGCACGCTCACCTGGAGGGCCGCACCGCATCCCGTACAGCGGATGACCTGGGTGCCGGGGCCCGCGAGGGGCACCCCCGCCCCACAACGTGGGCACAGGGGGCGCGCGGCTGGAGTGGAAGAGGGAGCCTCTGCGGTCATGGGCTCGTCGAGCTCCGAGCAACACGACAGGGGCATCCACGCGTGCTGGACTCGGCGTTACACCATCGCCGCATCATTCCGCAAGAGAACTCGCGGGTCAACGGAGGTCTGGTGCCGGGGGCGCGACCTGAAGGGTGTGTAGGCGGGGGAGCATTCGCACCGGGGGTGAAGCCGATAACGTTTGGACCCGGGCCCGAGGAGGTGGAGACTTCCGGTGTTCGCCCGCTTCACCCGTCCGGAGTCCGAGGGTCCCCATGGCTTACGAGTTGCTGCTGGCTCAGATTCCCATGTTCGAGCACCTCGCGCAGGAGGATCTGACGCATCTGTCGGGGCTGCTGCAGCAGCGGCGCTACAGCAAGGGCGAGGTCATCTTCCACCAGGGCGACGTGGGCACGGCCCTCTTCATGGTGCGCCGGGGCGAGGTGGCCATCCGCCTGAGCTCCGCGGAGGGCAAGGAGGTCATCCTGGCGCTGCTGGGCCGGGGAGACGCCTTCGGAGAGCTGGCGCTGCTGGACGGGGAGCCGCGCTCGACGGACGCGGTGGCGCGCGACGAGACGCACCTGTTGAGCCTGCACCAGGAGGACTTCCGGCGCTTCCTGAGCGAGCGCCCGCAGGTGGCCATGGGGCTGCTGGCGGTGCTCAGCCGGATGGTGCGGCGCGTCACCCAGCTGGTGCACGACTCGGCCTTCCTGGATGCGCGGGCGCGGCTGGCGCGGGTGCTGTTGGACCTGGCCCGGACGCAGGGCCAGCCGGCCTCCGAGGGCGGCATCGTCATCCCCAAGCTGACGCAGGCGGAGCTGGCCAACCTGTGCGGCGTGACGCGCGAGAGCGCCAACAAGTGGCTGCGCTTCTACACCCGCGAGGGGCTGCTCACGTACGAGGGCGGGCAGATCACCATCGTGGACCCCGAGCGCCTGCGCCGCGACGTGGACTGAAGGACCTTGGACCGTTTGGACTGAAGGACTACGGGTGGGAGGAGCCCGCGCCCCCCGGCGCGGACTCGACTCCCGGAAAACATGGGCGGAGACCGCGCCCCCCAGCGCGGCACCCCCTCCCTCGGGACATGCACGATGCCCTCTCGCGCTCTTCCCGAGGCGGAGCGGGGCGGAGTCCCCCCAGCGAGGTAACGGCGGCCATCCCCCCCTCAGGACATGGCGGCCTTCGGCGGCCTCGCACAGACGTCACTCCGCTCGCACCTCGGGCGCGGCGTTCGGCGAAACGGGGCATCGAGTCCCTGTTCCCGAGAGCATTCATACCGCCCGGGGGGAGCCAGGGCTGTGAATCGACTCACTGCGGGGGTGTGAAGCCGTTCACAGCCTGCGGGGCCGGTTTGTGCGGGGGGAGGGCGGGAGCGGCTGCTCACGGTGCTTCCGGGCGCTCCTCCGGGAGGTGGCAGGGATACCCCAGGTGCGGGGAACCTTCTACCCCCTCGGGGGCTCGGGCCGTGAACGGGCCTCGGTGAGATTCCAGTGCTAGACAGTTGGTCCCGAGTTCCTGGATGAAGCCAATCGAGATGACATTGCGCAGCCGGGTGCTGCTCTTCGCGGCGCTGTCGGTGGGGTGTGTGGCGCTGGCGGGAGGCGGCCTCTTCCTGCTGGGCCACCGGGGCAAGGAAGGCCTGGGGCAGATGTTGGCCATCCAGGCGCAGATGGAGGTGTACGGCCGGGTGACGGACGACGCCTTCGGGTACCTGAACGCGCTGCTCCAGACGAGTGAGGAGGGAGGGGACACCCAGGCCGTGCTCGAGGCGCAGGAGCGGCGCTTCGACTCGGCCATCTCCCACCTGCGGGAGCTGGTGCGGGAAGAGCATGTGGGCGGCCCCGCGGTGAAGGAGCTGGAGGACATCGAGCAGTTGCAGCGGGCGTTCCACCGGTGGCTGCGGAGCTCCGAGGAGCGGGTGAGACGGGCTCCGGAGGGGGTGGCGGAGGCCCTGCTGCTGCATGACGCGCTCCGGGCCTTCCGGGAGAACGTGACGCCGCACCTGGAGCGGGCGTGGGCCACGGCGAGCGCGGACCTGGAGTTCCACAAGCGCAAGGGCCGGCGGGAGCTGGGGCTTGGCCAGATGGTGGGCGTGGCCGTGCCGGTGCTGGCCCTGGTGCTCGTGCTGTCGATGGCGTCCGTCATCTACCTGAACATGCGCCGCGCGTTGGGGACGCTGCTGGAGCGCGCGCAGCGCATGGGCGAGGGAGACCTGGACACCGAGCTGCCGGTGAAGGGCGAGCGTGACGAGTACGATTTGATGGCGCGGGCCATCAACCGCATGGCCGCCCAGCTGCGGGCCGCGGCGCGGGAGCGCGAGCGCTACAACGCCCTGCTGGAGCAGACCGTGCGGCAGCGCACCGCCGAGCTGGAGCAGGCCAATGCGCGGCTGACCGACAGCCTCCAGCAGTTGCAGGCCGCCCAGTCGCAGCTGCTCTTCGCGGACCGGCTCGCCACGGTGGGCCAGCTGGCGGCGGGCGTGGGCCATGAGCTGAACAACCCGCTGGCCTTCGTGCTCAGCAACCTCAACTACGCGCAGCAGGTGGTGACGGAGATGGAGGCGGCGCCCACGCCGGTGGAGCGGCGGGAGTTGCTGGAGGCGCTCGCGGATGCACGCGAGGGCGCCGAGCGGGTGCGCCTCATCGTCAGGGATCTCCGGATGCTGTCCCGCCCGGATGACCGGGAGATGGGGCCGGTGGACCTGGTGAAGGTGGTGCGCAGCGCGGCGAAGATGGCGGCGCACGAGATTCGCGACCGTGCCCGCCTGGTGCAGGCGGTGGAGAACGTGCCGCCGGTGCACGGCAACAGCGCGCGCCTGTGCCAGGTGTTCCTCAACCTGCTCATCAACGCGGCGCACGCGATTGCCCCGGGCGCGGTGGAGCGCAATGAAATCAAGCTCTCCGCCCGGGTGGACAACACCCACCGCGTCACCGTGGAGGTGCGCGACACGGGCAGTGGCATCCCGAAGGATAAGCTGGAGCGCATCTTCGAGCCGTTCTTCACCACCAAGCCCACGGGCGAGGGCAGCGGGCTGGGGCTGTCGGTGTGCAAGAGCATCATCTCCGCGCACGGCGGGGACATCTCCGTCGAGAGCGAGCCGGGCCAGGGCACCACCTTCCGCGTGAGCCTGCCGGTGTATGGGGGCGAGGCTCGCGCGTGAGCGGGGGTGCCCCGTGGCTCAAGCCGCCTTGCTGTGCTCGCGCGGGGTGGTGCGGGCCCGCAGGGTGCGGCGCCGGCCCTTGCGCAGCACCTCCAGGCGCACCTCGGGCTCGGGGGCGAGCGCCAGCAGGCGCTGGACGTCGTCCACGCTGGTGACGGGCCGCTCGTCGATGCCCAGCAGCAGGTCCTCCGCCTCGAGTCCCGCGTCATCCGCGGGCGAGCCCTCGCCCACCTTCATGACGCGCACGGCGCGCGGCTGGCCCGCTTCCTGGGCGCTCTGGGGCGGGAGGTTGATGGCGGTGGCCGCGATGCCGAGGAAGCGCCGCTCCACCTTGCCGCGCTGGATGAGCAGGCTGGCCACCCAGGCCGCGGTGGTGGCGCTCACCGCGAAGCCGATGCCCTGGGCGTAGGGCAGCACCAGCGTGTTGAGGCCCACCACCTGCCCGCGCATGTTGAGCAGCGGCCCGCCCGAGTTGCCCGGGTTGATGGCCGCGTCCGTCTGCAGCAGGCCCTCGAGAATGACTCCGTCGGGCAGCGGCAGGGTGCGGTTGATGGCGCTCACCACGCCCAGCGACACCGACTGCTCCAGGCGGAAGGGGTTGCCGATGGCCATCACCAGCTGACCCACGCGCACGTCATGGGGGTCCGCCAGCGGCAGCGTGGGGAACTTCGCGCCTCCCTCGGCGCGCACCACCGCCAGGTCCGTGGGTGGGTCTCCACCCACCAACTCGGCGCGCACCTCGCTTCCGTCGTGCAGCTCGAGCACGAGCTTGCCCCGGCTGCGCACCACGTGCCGGTTGGTGAGGACGTAGCCGTCCGGGGTGAGGAAGAGGCCCGTGCCGTGACCCCGCGGGTGCTGCACGGCCACCACCGCGGGGGCCGCCTTGGAGACGAGCGACTCGAGCTCGTCGGAGAATTGCTGGAGAATCAAGACCGCCTCCCGATGGTGAGGGACACTTCACGCACTTCACCGGCACGCAGCACCTTCGCCTGCACCTGCGTGCCCACCTTCTCGTCGCCGAGGTAGCCGAGCAGCTCCTCGATGCTCTGCAGCGGCTGGCCCCCGAGGCTCACCAGCACGTCGCCCATCACCAGCCCCGCCTGGTCCGCGGGGCCTCCGGGCTCGACGGAGAGGAAGATGAGCCCGGCCTCGCTGCCCACGCGCTCGGAGAGGTGCTTGGGCAGCCGGACGGGGTGGGCGCCCACGCCGAGGTAGCCCCGGCGGATGCCTCCGTGCTGCTGGAGGGCCTGGGTGACGCGGCCGAGCGTCTCCCCGGGGATGACGACGGCGGCGGTGCGCGACAGGGCCGCCGTGAGCAGGCCCAGGAAGCGGCCCTGCACATCCACGAGCGCTCCGCCGGAGAAACCGGGAGGCAGGTCCGCGTCGGTCTCGAGATAGCGGTCGATGCGGCCTCCCGCGAAGGTGCGCCAGGAGTCGCCCAGGGCGCTGACGATGCCGAGCGTGGCGCGCGCGGTGCGTCCGGGACGGCCGAGGGCGAGCACGAGGTGGCCCACCTTGAGGCCGTCGAGCGGCGCGGGCGCCAGGGGCGTGAGGCCGGGGAGGTCCGCCTTGAGGAGGGCGACATCGGTGGAGGGGTCCCGGCCGATGAGCTCGGCGGAGACGGTGCGGCCATCGGCGAGGCCCACGGAGATGGAGCCCTCGTGCTCGATGGCGTGGTGGGTGGTGACGATGTGGCCCTCGGCGCTCCAGACGATGCCGGTGGCACCGTGGCGGCGGCGGGCCTCGACGCGGACGATACTGGGAGCGAAGCGCTCGACGATGGAGGAGAGGGATTGGGACAGGGAGGCGAGGTCGGCGGACATGAGCGATTCCTTTCGCTGTAAAAACTAAAAGGCGCGCCCGCGCTGCACATCGGCGAGAGGGACAGCTCGCGACCTACCCGAATGGACAGGTCCCTCACCCGTTGGACCAGGGTTCCCCCATTTCCCCTCTCCCTTCGGGAGAGGGACGGGGTGAGGGTATCGAGGCCGCGGGTTCCCCCCCTGTGTCAGAGCGTCACGAGTCCCATGCGCGCGGCCCGTACCACCGCCTCTGTCCGCCGCTGCACACCGAGCTTGGCGAGCACCGCGTTCACATGGAACTTGGCGGTGTGCTCGCTGATGTCGAGCCGCTCGGCGATGGCCTTGTTGGACAACCCCTCGGCGAGCAACGCGAGCACCTCTCGCTCCCGGGGCGTCAATCCCTCGGGGGTCGAAGCCGTGGCACCGGTCCGTGGAGTGGCTCGCAGCGAGGACAGCGCCGGGTCGAACACGGAGAGCCCCCGGGCCACGGCCCGGAGCGCGGCCATCAACGGAGCGGGAGCCACGTCCCGGAAGAGCAACCCCCGGGCGCCCGCGGAGAGCGCACCTTCTCCGGCGGACTCATCCGGGACGAGCGCGAGCACGGGAGCACCGAGCTCGGGGGCCTCCATGCGTCCACCGGCGTCGGCGGGGTGCAGGCCCACGTCCCACAGCACGACATCGGGAGCGTCCCCGGCGCGCGAGGACTCCAGCTCCGTCAGGGTGCCCGAGGCGATGACGGCGATGTCTCCCGCTTGCTCGGAGAGGGCGCGGGAGAGCGCACCCCGGGCGAGCGGGTCCTCGGCGACCAGGGCGAGACGAACGGGTGAGGCATCGGAGTCCAGCACAGTGCCCATGCCTAACGGGCACCCGCGCGCTTCGCTCGGAGAGCCTGCTACGCGGGCCTGCTGCGTCGCATCAGGCGTCGGACATCCCACACAGCCACGCCTGGCATCACGAGGGCGAGGAGGTCCGTCGGGTCCACGGTGTTGCCCGCTGGACGCCGCAGCAGGGCGGTGAGCACTGCTTCATAAAGCCTGTCGGCTGGGGGGAACGTCTTGATGGTGGTGAAGAGGAGGCCAAAGCCCAGCGCGGCCCACGCCACCCGGCGCACTGCGACGCGGGCCATCGGGCTTGGCCTCGCGAGCATCCACAGCTCCGCGACGAGCAGCGGCGCGAAGTAGAGGCCCGCGAAGTCGGACAGCTTTCCGGTGAGCCAGCCGGGCAACAGCCCCGCGCCCTTGAGCACGTGGTCGTTGAGTGCCACCAGCACCATGGCGGCCACCGGCGGCACACGGGTGAAGAGCGCGGGCCGGGGACCCGGCGTCTCAGTGGCCGTTGCCGCCATCCATGCCTTCCGGGGGACGATCGGGCCAGCGGTGCAGACTGCGGACATCGGCCTCGACGTGGCAGTCACACCGGTACTGCATGGTGCCCAGGCCGAAGCCGAGCTCCACGTCCACCGGCCCATCCGGCGCGTACAGCGTGAGGAAGCCCGTGCCAGGCTCGGGCATCCATGAGGGCTGGGCCCGCTCCTTGTCGTCGAAGAGCAGCTCCTGCGGTGCGTAGAGCACGAAGAGCACCGTGCCGAGCCCTTCCAGCTGCTCGCCCACCCCATACGAGGCACTGGGGGAGAGCGTGGCGAGCGCCTCGGGCGGTGGTGCGGTGGGCGAGAGGATGCCCACGACCCGGCCCGAGCGCGACCAGGTCCGCACATATGTATGGGAGGCGAAGCGCTTCCCCGAGTCGCTCCGGATGAAGAGCTCGAGCAGCTCGCCGCCTCCGCCGGACAGCTGGACGGGATGGGTGATGTAGGAGGGGGGATAGGGCCGGGCGAGCGAGGTGGCCACCATCACCGAACACCCCACGGCGAGCAGCAGGACTCGGACAAGAAGGCGCATGCGTGGCAACGTTACCGTGAGCCTCCGCCGCCGTCGTGGCCGCCCGTGCCCGCCTCCGAGTGCTGGACGCATGGCGGACGGAATCTCGGCGTTGTGGCTGTCAGGGGCGGGGTGGAGCGTGTATGGAACGGGTGTGCCCGGCCTCATGAAAATGCCCATCCCCCAGTTCGGCAAGCGAGTCCCAGGCGGGGTCTACATCGACCGGCCCGGCGCCTATGCCGTCATCGTCAACGGGCGGGGTGAAGTGGCGTTGATTCGCGTTCCCCAGGGCTATTTCCTCCCCGGCGGCGGAATCGATCCCAACGAAGATGCCCTCACCGCATTGGCTCGCGAGGTGCGCGAGGAGACGGGGCATGAGGTGCAGGTGGTGCGAGAGCTCGGATGGTCCGCGCAGTTCCTCGTGGCCCGTCATGAGGAGCTGTTCCTGAACAAGGTGGGTCAGTTCTTCGTCGCGCGCCTGGGGCCCAAGACGCAGGAGGCTCACGAGGTGGACCACTCGCTCGAGTGGCTTCCCATGGCCGAAGCCAAGAAGCGGCTCCGGCACGAGTTCCAGGTGTGGGCCCTCGAGCGGTTCGAATCGACCCAGGACACGTGAGCACAACCCATGTCCATCAAAGACCCGGGGCCCCAGACGCTGTCCCCCGAGATTGCCTGCTGCGCATGCAGCGGCGCATCCCGGGCCTCTGACGCCGCCGCTCAGCTCCCGCTGCGCGCGGACTTCTCGATGCGGCCATCGTCGTACAGCTCGGTCATGCCGGTCACCTTGCCCGAGGCATCCTTCTCCATGCGGAAGCGGAGGATGTCCAGGCCATCGTCGAGCATGAAGGTGTCCGCGGTCATCGGCATGGCGCGCAGCTTGTGCCCCGGCCAGCTGTACCAGAGCGAGCCGTTCTCGTAGCTCAGCGTCAGTTGCCCGTAGTTGCCCGTGAAGCTCTTCAGCACCTCGGCGCTCAGCGACACCGGCGTGGCGAGCGCCTCCACCCTCTGCAGGGCCCACGCGAACCGCTGCTTGCGCTCCGCGTCCTGCGCGTTGTCCTGGAGCTTCTTCAGCGCGTCACGGTGGGCCGCCGCGAGCGCCTGGTCCGCCGGGACCTGGATGTCCGGCGTCACGCCGGTGCCTTCCCAGTTGGTGCCGGTGATGGGATTCACCGCGCGGCCGAAGGGGATGAACGCCAGCAGATGCACGTCGGCGAGGAAGTGGGGCTCGACCGGATGGGCGCCTCCACCGGTCGTCTCCCCGACGACGGTGGCCCGCCCGAGGCTCTTCAAATCATAGGCGAACGCCTCGGCCGCCGAGAACGTGCGCTGGCTGGTGAGGACGTACAGGGGCACATCGGTCATCCGCTTGCCGGCCACGTGGGCCGAGGTCCAGAACTGCTGCGTGGTGTTCCCCTTGCGCACGTAGAAGCCGCTGAGCTGCGTGGGCTTCTCGAAGAAGTAGCTGGTGAGCAGTTGGATCATCGACGGCTCACCGCCGCCGTTCTTGCGCAGGTCGATGATCACCGCATCCGAGTGGGCCAGGAAGTTCATGGCGGAGATGGCGGTCTCTCCCGCCAGCTCCGCGTCGATGAAGCCACGCAGATCCAGGTAGCCCACGTTCCCCGCGAGCCGCTCCACCTTCTCGAAACGGAAGTTCACGGACGCCAGCTCACGGCGCATCCGCTCGAGTGCGGCCGGGTCCTTGGGCGCGTGGGGGTCCATCCCCGGGGGCATCGCGGGCGCGTAGTGGATGTGCAGGTGCTTGTCCTTGCTCACCTCGCGCAGGTCCCGCGTCATCGCCGCGGCGAGCTCGGCCGAGCGGGTGAGCTTGTCATAGGCGCCTGCCTTCAGCTTCTGGCGGAGGCTCGCCTCCATCTTCCTGGCCACCTCCGGGAAGACATAGTGCTCGTTCAGCGCCGCCGAGACACTGTTCACGATCTTCGCGCGTGCCGCCGCGTCCACCGGCTCGCCCGCGTCGGGGCCCTGGGCCCGCGAGGCGCCCGGGAGCAGCAGGAGCGCCGCGGACAATACCGTGCCCATCACCTGCCGTACGCTCATCCCGCGCCCACTTCCAGTCTTGCCGCCTTGCGTCGTCATCGGAGTCCCTTCGGGTCGGATCTCGGGGCCGAGTATGCCCCTCCTCGACATGAATGAGCCGGCGAGCGGGGCAGTGATGCACACGCGCGGCTCAACCCAGTGCACCCAAGAGCTTTGAGGTCGTGAACCGGCTCTGACGGGCCGCCTGGAGCTGCCGACGTTGCACTCGAGTAAAGCCCATCACTTGGACTCTTAGCTCTCCCTGGCTACGGACGGCTAACTCAAGGGCATGGACGGGACGCCTGCGCATAGGGCCCTGCTCCAATTCGTCCAGCAGGCTCGTGGGGGTGAGGCGCTGGCCTCGCACGTAGCGCGCCTGGAAATCGAAGTTCTTCCGGGCGCTGGCCCACCATGCTTCCACCACGTCCGCTGCGGGCCGTGGGAGCATGCTCTCTGGTTTCAGCTCGATGTCCATGGCCAAGTCCTCTTGGAGTGGAAGTGGTTCCTCGGGCTCCGGAAGGGGCTCAGCACAGAATCGGCCTTCGAGCACCAGTCCGGTGATGGCGCAGAAGGCCTCCCCCGCGAGTGCCGCGTGTGCTTCGTCCCTGAGTAGCGGCACGCAGGCATCGGCGAGCGCCGGTCTGCCGGAAAACCCCGCAGCCCAAAGGGCATCTCCGCGCAGTTCGGGCCTCTCTATTGCATCCCGAAGGAGCAGCGTGGAGTCCGCGCTTCCCCCCAGCGCGAGGAGGAGCCGGCACCGTGCACCCTCTGGCGTGTGCGCGCGGACCTGACGCAGACACTGGTCCCAGGCTGAATGAATTCCGAGTACGAGCCCTGCGGTGATTGCGGCATCACGTACCTTCGCTGAAGGCGAGCCTATCGCCTTGTGGACGTGTGCCACGAAGGCAAGGTCCGGTGCCGATTCGATTGCCTGGAGCGCGGCCACTTGGGCGACCACATCGCCGCTGGCGAGTATTCCCTCCAGTACATCTCCTATTCGCATGCGCCGGAGTCCAAGCAGACGGACCAACTCCGCCCTGACACGGAGAGGGCGCGCATCCAGTCGCAAGCGCAGCCTCTCCAGGAGTCCTTGTCGTTCAACAACCTCCAGCACCCTCCTGAGTGGCTCGGGAATGGACTCTTGTTCTTCCGGAAGCCAGCGCTCTAAGCAGTCAAGGCGGGGATCCAGTTCCTCGTGCAGCAGGCAGAGCGCAGCCACCTGTGCAAGCCCGGGGTCGGCTTCCTCCACGGCGGGCCAGAGGAGCCGGTCCGCCACGGCGGAACCGCCCAGCACAAGCCCATCCAAGTGGGCTCGCAGACGCTCCTCAAGACCCTCTACATCCTCCAGGGTGTAGTGCGGCGCGTGCAGGACGCGCTCCCACTGTGTCCAGAGAAAGGCGGCTTCGGACAGGTGTTGCTCTAGGAGATCCCAACGCACCTACTCCTCCATCTTCTTCTTGCAAACAGTGCAGAGGATGGGATCCACCTCGGTCTCGTTGGCCATGGCGATGACCGGAGGTTGTATCAGCGGAGCAGGAGGGGTGTTTTTGTCGTTGTGGAGCATCAGGTCCAAGGCGCGCGCAACGTTCTTCCCCTCGAACTTCACGTCGAAGGAGAAGTTGACGAACTCCGCCTTGCCCTTCGTCTTGCCAGAGGCCACACCACCGCCCGCTGTGCCAGCCTCGTCTCCAGTGCTGGTGCTGAAATGGGAATCTTTTACGCAGACGGGGTTGCCATCAACGGAAACATCCTTCGTCCCCTTTGACGTGTCCGCGGAGCGGGCGATGTTGGGATAGGGAATGGGGATGGGGCCACCAGGGCTTGGCGTCTTGCAGACATCGGGCATGGCGATGGTGACGCCGTTCGTCTCCTTGTGCACGACTGAGAGCTTGTTTACTCCAACAGTGGTACCCATACTACCTCCCAATGGGCCCCACGCGGGTGGGGACGTGAATCGAACCCTGGCACCAGCTACCCTCCCAGTCGGACGGGTGCACCGCTTTCAGGTTTCAGCTCCATGTGAAAGACATCCAATGGGCCGCTGCGTAGGGATACTCGTGCTCGCCAGTACAGGTACACGCGTGCTGCGTCCGTATCGACGATGACGGTGTCCAGGTTCAGCACGCCCTGCTCTCTGGAGCGTCCCTTCAGCGCCACCCTGTAGAGAGGAGGTGGCACGCCGGGCAGTGGAAAGCCGAGTCGGCCATCAGGGGAGGCGTTCTCCACCACGACGGGCTCGTTTCCACGCAAGTAGCGTGCAGCCATCAATCCAGGCGACGCTGCGTTCATGAATCGCGGGTCGTAATCCTTTGGAAGAAGGGGCTTGCGTTCGCGCTCCCAGGCCGCGTCATACGTTCCAGCAAAGCGCGCGCGGGGAATCCAGTGTGGAGAAAGGAAGCCGAAGCCAGTGGGTGGTGGCGTCTGCCGGAAGGAGGTGATCACGTACTCAGGATCCTCCAGATTGGGGAGCAGGATTCCTTCCTCGAAGCGGCCCTCCGGCCCCCTGAAGCCTCGGCCTACAGGGTTACGGGGTTCGAACGTATGTCGCGAAGGATCGGGGTGGCTGCGATCCCAGCCGCCAAAGGCGCGCTCATAGCACAGCGGGAGCCGCTCCACAGGGCGCGGCGGCGTCATTGCGATCGACCCCAGGCTCTTGTACCAGGTGCGGTCCCCCACTACGCGCACCTCCTTGCGCAGAGGTCCCACCCGGAAGTGGACGAGGAACTCGCGCGACTGGGTATTCGGAGGGTGGGCATGGCCCACCAGCACCACGTCCGTGGTGGGCTTGAATGAGGCACATTCAGGTTCGTAGCGGTAGCTGGAGTTCGCGCTGTCCTCGCCCCACAACTCGCCACCGAGTTGCAAGGGCGTCTGCTCTTCGGCCAGCGTCAATCCACGCGGACTCAAGACATACGTTGCCTTGGCTACCAGCGTCACGACGGGTCGCCCGTGTTCATCTGTCAGGAAGAGCGCCTCTGCGGCGAAAGGTGTCCGGTTTTCCAGTCTGGGCTGGGCCATCTTCCGCCTCCTCGCGAGCGAGCCTCAACCGCGTGGGTATCCGTCATCCGGGAAGGGACGTTCCATGGGCATGCGTGCCAGCGCGGGGCAGAAGCGGCACTCCTCCAAGGAGAGTAGGGGCGATCGAGTGTGCTCCGCCAACCGCATCCAGGCCAGACCCTCAATGAAGACGTAGGCATTGGTGATGGCGCTTGCGGTGTCCATGACGCGGGCTTCCCAGCGAGCCACCTCGTTCGCACGTTCCTCCAACAACGCTTGGAAGGCGGCTTCGAAAGCGCGACCGTCATGCGCGAGGAGGCTCTGACACAGGTCCACGCGAGCACCAGACTGGTGAGCTTCCAGCGTGATCAACAGTCGCTCAAGCTCGCCTGTCTTGTCCTGGCCATCAAGTAGGAGATAGCGGTTCAGCAGGTTCGCGTAGTGATAATCCTCAGGATACTCTTCGCCCTCGCGGGGTCCAGGGACGGCGAGCCGTGCCAGTTCTCGTGCCAGCGCCAGGCTTCCGGCGGCGAGCGCGTCGAAGAACGGCTCGGTGCGGCTAGCCACGGTGAAGTAGTCCGCGTAGCTCTCCCGCTGGCAGCGAGTCAGGTAGTAGCGCCGTGATAGGGCGCTCCGGAGCAGTTCGTGGTGAAAACCGTCCACATCCGCCTCGCGCAGCAGGCGGCAGATGGCGAGCACCCGCCGGAGCGAGGTGGTTTCCTCGCAGAACTCCCCCGCTAGCTCAATCGGTAGCTTTGCGTCCGCCAGGTTTCGGAGCGAGGAAGCCAGTTCATCTTCGTAGACGGAGGTGTCGCGCAGTCGTTCCATGTCTTGAAATGTCCTTTCTCTCCTGGCGACTCCGCTACCTACCAGCCGTACTGCTCCAACTCGATGAACGCGATGCCTTGGAAGCCCGCGCCCAACAACTCCTCGGCCAGGTCCCGATGCACCAGCACCGGGCCGCCGAAGTTCTTGATGCGGAACATCCGCACTCCGGGCTGGACCCGGGACTCATCGATGGTTAGTTTGTCCACCAAGTCGATTTCCGTGGGGATGATGGGGCTATAGGTGCAACCGCTTGCCGTGATGTCCAGGCAGTCCTGCGGATGGATGGGATGCACCACATGGTAGTCCGCGCTGGCGACCCGTCCCTTATGGTTGAGTATGGTGACGCGGTGATACTCCATGAGCGGGAGTTGCCGCTGCGCCAGGAAGTCCCTCAAGCGCCGTGAGGCGATGATGAGGGTGTCTCCATTCGATAGCGAATCGATCAGCCCGATGTCCTTGGGATGCTCGTCACTCATCCGGAAGAGCACGTTATCGGGGAACGTACCCGCACGCGGGATTCCCTTGAGCAACTCGTACTCTCGGCCCAGGTTTTCCACTCCCGACAACATGCAGGAGTTCCCAACAGGCACGTTCTGCCAGCAAACGTAATTCGAGGTGGTCATTGTAGAGGAATGTCCTCATGAAGGCACGGAATGATTAGAGCCATAGACGAGGGCGTGCGAGCGCGACAACATCGCTGGCCATCGAGAATGGCAACCACCAGCCATTGCTTGTGGTGCCCTGCATGCCCCACGTCACAGACACCCCTCCTCTTCGGCGGCCCCGAGAGACGATGATGGCGTTGAAGCGCTTTTCCAGTGTCTGGAATGCAGCGAGCACAGCGGCCTCCGAGTAGTGGGCCTGGCCTTGAGTCGCATTGTCGACGGCATCCTTGATGCGGTCCCAAACGTGTCGCTTGAGGGCTCCTGTGACCTCGTCCTGGTATCCGAGTTTTGCGTTGTGGTGCATGTTATGGCACGGAAGGTTCAGGTTGAGGCTTGCCGGGGGCTGCTGCGGGTTGGGTTTATTGGGGCTCAGCGGATTGTAGGTCTTCTTGAGTGGGAGCGGGATGAGGTTGGGGCCTTGGTTGATGCACCAGTCCGTGCGTCGGTACGTGGCTTCGATCTCGAGGATGCAACTCTGGAACTGTGGATATTTGATCTGGTCGCCGAATGCCTTGATGCTCTTGAGGCAGATGATGTGGTGGGCTTCCCAGGGGGAGAAGGCGTGGGCCGTTGCTCCAGCGGCTCCCGGAGCGTTAGCGCGGTAATCACAAGGGCCCTTGGCACACGTACCAGTGGCCTCCGTGTGAATCTTGCTGCCCAGAGTGCGGCTGTTGAAGTGGTAGGTCGACATGGCCCGACTCCGCTGCGTCAGCGTGGAATGAACCGCTCTACCCGGATGGCGCTCCGCTCCACTCCATCCGAAGAAGACAGCACGAGGCTCGCCTCCGCAGGCGCGTAGTCTCGGGCGAAGGCCCGCACCGTAGCACACATGCCAATGATGGCACTGGCCGCGCCCGTGTCCCCCAGGCTCGCTGCTGGATACCAAAGGGGGGCCTGCTTCAGGCCCTGGTGCTCTGTGGGCAGGCGGACCATGCACTGCGCATACTCCAGGGCCCGGCCCGGCTCGCCATTGATGTCCGAGATGAGCCAGTAGCTCGCGGGCTTCCACGAAGAGTTCAGCAATGCCGCGATCGCGCGCCCGAGCGCTACGCCCGGCACTCTCCGGGACTCGTCCTCCTCTTCTCGTGCGACCGTGACTCCTCCTAGGATTGCTTGCACGGAGGCTCCGCGCTGTGACGCGGACCTCAGCCTCTCCAGCAGGATGAAGGCGGCGGCCTCTCCTGGCTGAAGACCGTCGGGTGCATCCTCGCTCTTGAGCCTGCGCTTGTTGTGGAGGGCCTGGAGGGTACTCGCATCCAGTAGGCTGTCGATGCCTCCGACGATGCAGAAGTCCAGTTGCCCGGAGAGGAGCTCTCGGGATGCCTGCTCGAGTGCGAGCGCCAGCCCGGCATGGCCGTACCGGAATTCTTGTAGCAGTTGCTCTCGGATGGGCAGTCCCGCTAGTCGCGCGAGTTGTCGGGCCAGGATTGGCCCTCGTGATTCAGAGCCGATCAGTGCCTGTGGTGCGCGGACCGGCGGCAGTCCGAGAAAAAGGCCGAGCCGGTTCAAGGGCTCCGTGCGCAGCTTATTTCGCAAGAGCAGTTCGTCGAGCGCCGGGAGGCCCAGGGCGAGCAGCTTCGCCTGTCCCTGGAAGCCCTGCGCCTGCAGTATGGGGTGCCCTGTAGGGTGCTCTGGTGTCCCATCCTCATTGAGCACGGTGAACTGTGGGAGTTCCTGGGCGCAGGTCAGACCGGCACGGAGGGCCGCACACGAGCCAACGGCATCGTCCCCGATCGAGGTGCGCATGCCCAGCCCGGTAATAGCGACGGCCTGACTCATCTGCCCCCCTAAGTTCAAGACTGGAACGCTATAGCCTGAGAGGAAGAGGTAGCAAGTAGGTTCTGCCTGGCAGTGGCATGCCCTTGGGAAAAGTGGGCTTGCCCCTCAAAACCTGGCAGGTGCGGAATCTCCATCTCCTTCCAGCAGGTCCGCATCGCGCGCGCTGGCCCGGAAAAAAAGAGACGAGCGGATTTGTTACTCCGAGTGTGGGCCGGAGTAGGCTCCCATGGGAACGCCAGACTCATCTTCTGGCGAGACCGTTGAGGAGAAACCCGTGTCTCACAGACCCTTCATGTTGCTCCCCGTGGCGATCGGCGCCATGGGCCTCATGGCTTGTCCCGCGAAGACCCTCGTCGAGCCGGTGCAGCCACTTCCCCCGACGTCGGTAGGTGACTCCGCGGCCAGCTCCTGTCCGGCCGATCCCTCCTGGCTCACGAGCTCCACCCTGCCTGGCGAAGTGCCCGGGAACCAGAGCATCTGCAACTTCCAGCAGTTCATGTGGCAGTCCATGCTCGCGCTCGTCCAACCGGCCAGTGGCGATCCCACCCGGTTGCAATTCGAGACGTGGATGCCCTCCTACGGCATCTTCATCAAGGACGGCACGCCCACGCCCTGGGGCCAGGAGCCGCCCAACTCCTGCAGCTCCATCCAGAAGGCCGCCTCCATCGCTGGCACCACCCCCAGCAAGCCGCCCCGCGTCTACTCCGACATCACCAAGCAGGCCGGCGCGGATCAGCCGCTGATCGATCTCAAGGGCGAGTTCGTCTACTACGGCATGTCCGTCAACCAGAGCATCTACAACATGCTCACGTCCTGCCAGCTCTACATGGCCAACTGCGCGGGTCCCCTCAAGCCGGGGAACAAGGGCATCGACCTGATCAGCAAGTATCCGAACCTGGCCCTGCCCAACACCGCCGTCGAGCTCAAGACGAGCTGGATGGTGCTCGATGGCTCGGGCTTCAACCCGGACCTCTTCTACGTGGTTCCTGGCATCATCCAGTACAAGGGCGGGCCCTGCCGTCAGGTCAACCTGGGCCTGGTCGGGATGCACATCGTGGCCAAGACCCCGAACTTCCCGGCGATGATCTGGGCCACGTTCGAGCACCGCAACAACGCGCCCGATTGCAGCAACACCTCGGCCGCGCCTCCCCTCGGTGGTTCGTGGAACTTCTTCAACCCGAACTGCACCAACTGCACCACCAACACCTATCAGCCCGGCAAACCCGCCCAGGTCTGCCGCATGCACCCGGAGGGGGACTCGGCCACGGGGACCTTCCCCGACGGCAACGACTGCAAGGCCAATCCCAACCAGTTCGCCTGCCAGGACAAGACCCGCGCGATGCTCGCCCAGAGCTCCGAGGCCATCAACGCCATCAACAGCAGCGTCCAGTCGCTCATCCAGGCCAACCCCACCCTCATCAACAAGGTCTGGGCCAACTACGAGCTCGTGGGGAACGTGTGGACCGTGGGCGGCACCCTCCCTCCCTACCTGCAAGCGCAGCAGGGCGCGCTCTCCGCCGCCAATACCTCCATGGAGACCTTCGTGCAGAATGGTGTCGCGGCGGTGAGCAACCCCTACAACTGCATGAGCTGCCACAACATGCAGGGCCCCACCAACAGCCAGAACCTGCCGCCCGTGGGGTTGAGCCACCTCTTCGACAACGTCCAGATGCCGGGGGGGTGCGAGAACGGCTCCCTGCCCACCACCTGCAATCCCTACCTCTCCAACCCCTAGCCCCTGGAGCAGACCGATATGAGCTACCTTGACCAGCCTCGCATCAACTTCGCGGGCACGTTCCAGGCTTCGCCGGCCACCATCAACAACACGCCCAACAACTACAACCCGGCGAACTACAACGAGAACTCGCTCAAGCCCGAGAACATCGAGCTCTACTGGGAGCCCAAGGGCGACAGCATCTTCGATCTGATCCAATGCAAGGTGACCACCGTCGAGGCCCCCGGCGTCACCACCGACTCCCTCCTGGGGAGCACGGTCACGGCCCTGTACACCAGCTCTCCGCCCAAGCTGGTGGACCTGGATCCCATGCAGCAGAACGGCAGTGAGATCTGGGGCATGACCGTCATGCTCGGCGACTTCAGTGGCGCCTGGGTCCAGGGCGTGTTCTCGCCCGTCGCCTTCAATGGCATCTGGGGCAACTCGCAGGGCCCCAATACCCCCCGCAACTCGGCGAGCGGCTCCGCCGTCTATCAATCCACGCTCACCCATCTGAAATGGAACGTCGGTAACTCGGCGGTCCTCAAGGCGCTTCAGGCCCGGTCACCCAACCGGCTGTCCATCCGCATGGTGGTCAGCGCCCACAACAACGCCCCGCAGCTCTACGCCTTCACCACCGCCACCTTCCAGGCGATGCTGGCGCAAGGCGTCCCCCAGGCGGTCCTGGACAAGCTCGTGAGCCTCCAGGACTACGTGATGAACGTCGACAGCAATGGCAAGCCCGTGGCTCCGGGGCGGGGCTTCATCCCCACGCAGGTCTACGTCAACTCCCTGCTCGAGCAGCTCCTGGGTCAGAGCACGGCGCAGCAGTACGGTCCGGTGATCCTGGAGGTGACCAAGCAGCCCTACGCTCCGTGGATCGACTACAGCACCGGCAAACCCCTGCCCGAGCAGCCGCTCTACGACTTCAACTACGGGAAGATCGTCGGCTCCGTCGGGCCTTGCCTGGATGACGAGCCCTCCTATGCCGTGCCAGCGCGCACCCTGGCGCCGCCCGTGGGCTCGAAGTCCCCCGCGTGGTGGGCCCAGGCCCAACTCGACCTCGATGGCTCCACGCCCTCGTTGACCCTCGACCTCGCCAACTCGCTACCGGTCCGGCTGCCGGGGCGCCCGCTGTGGGCGGAGAAGCTCGGGACGTTGTCGCTCGCCTATTACACCGGCACCGGCGACAACAAGACGTACACGACCTTCGTTCCCTCGATTGACTACTCCAACCCCGATTTCATCGACAAGCAGTCCGGGATGCTGGTCGTCACCCAGTTCGGCTCCGTCGATCCCAAGAGCCTCGCGAACCTCCCGATCGCCCTTCGGAGCACGACGACCGTCAACGGCAGTCCCGTGACCCAGAGCCTGCTGGAGGAGAACTCCGAGGGCCTGAGCATGCGGGCCAACCAGTTCATCTTCCGCATGAACCCGGGCCTGCAGACCACCCCCAGCTTCCCGCTCGGAGAGACCAACACCGTCGACATCTACGTGCGCAAGTTCGGCCGGGTCGAGGGCACGGAGCAGTGGAAGGTCAGCCTCAACACCCTCAGCCCGAGCGAGGCGGCCACGTACACCCTCGAGACCCTGGGCACGTCGGGCACCAATGGCATCAACGCGGGGAACATCTCGACGCCTCCCGGGAAGCTGGTGCTCTCCTCGAGCCTCGTGCCGATCACCGGCGGCAAGGCCACCCTCACCATCACTGGCACGGATCCCGGCAATCCACGCGGCTTCGTCGACGGGCAGGTCTACTTCACCACCTACACCTTCAGCCCGGCCGTCGCGGACTACAACCAGGATCCCAACGATCTCGTCAGTGCCCAGATCTACCAGCAGAATCCGATCTCGGGCACGCCCACGTGGGTCAATGGCATCGGCGACATGCTGCGGCAATACGGCATGCTCTATCCGATCATGGGCCGCTTCCAGTTGTGGACCTATGAAGGGGTGGTGGTGAACCGCGAGAAGATCCAGCGGGTCCTCGGCCTGGACATCACCCAGCCGCTGCACATGCCGGTGAGTCGTGACCTGTCGACCATCCGGTGCAACCTCATCCTGAACTGGTTCAATTCGGGCATGCCCTATGGGCCCATCGGTCCCGTGGGAGGACCGGGCGCGAGCTGGGACAACCAGTCCGCGGTCAGTGGCTGGGGGCCCATGACGAGCCTCCTGGTGCGCTCCGGCGACATCATCGACGCCATTCAGGCCAGCTACGGCTCCAATACCGCGCCCTTCGAGGGGGGACCGGGTGGCAACCCCGCCACGATCGACCTCACCGACGATGCGATCGTGTCGCTCACCGGTTACACGGGCACGTACTTCGGCATGGAGCAGGTCGCGCAGATCACCTTCCATACCGCGCGCGGCAAGAGCTACGGCCCCTTCGGGACCATGGCCAACGTGTACAACCCGCAGCCCTACACGCTCGCCGCGCCCGCCGGTAGTGCGATCCGGTCGTTCTTCGGGACGACGGTGACGCACTCGGATGGGAGCACGTTCATCGCCTCCATCGGCGGCAACGTGCAGTTGCTGTAGCACCCGATGCCCGGCGCGGCCTCTCCACGGGGGCCGCGCCCGGGCAGTCGATCAGGGCTGCGAGGGCAGCAGCAGGGCGTCCCGCACCTCCGCTGCTGGTGGGTGTGCGTTGAGCGCCAGGTAGATCTCGAACCACGCGAGATAGGCGCGCCAGGAAGGATCCTGCTGGTCGATGAGGGTGCGTTGCGCCTGGCCCAGACGCTTGGGCACGTCGAAAGGCACCCGCGTGTTCCCATCCGAGTGCAACTGCGCCGCGAACCAGAGCACGTCGAGCTGGCCGGCATCGACCGGTGCGTGGGTGCGCTTGACCAGGGTGTCGGCGTGCTCGAGCGCCTTGCCCAACCAGCGGGCCGCCCGCGCCGTGTCCCGGCGATCCACGGCGTTCTCGGCCAGCCGCATCTCCGCCAGCGTCACCGCGCGGATGTCCTCGTCGCGATCCGACTCGGCGAACTGTTCCAGGAACAGCGCGCGCCGCTGTTCGAGTGCGTGGGCGGCGGCGTCCAGGTTCCCGAGCCGCGTCTCCGCATTGGCGCGCAGTCCCGCGGCGATGATGCGATAGGAGCGCTGGACGTGCTCGGGCGTGGCGTGGGCCTGTCTCAGCGTGGTCTGCACGGCCGGGGTGGCCAGGTCGCGATCCACCTTCTCCAGGTCCTCCAACGCCCGCTGGGGCTGACCCGCGCCCAACGCCGCGGCGCAGCGGGACAGCCGCACCACCAGCCGGTTGCGCAGCCCCTCCGCGTCGCTGGGGCCCGCTTCCACGGTGGGCAGTTCACGATCGTAGAGCGCCAACGCCCGCTCGAACCGGCCCGCCGCGAGGTTGTAGAGCGCCGCGCGATCCAGTGCCAGGGTGGCGAACCTGTCCAGCTTCGGTGTGGTGTCCACCATGGCCAGGGCCTTGTCCGCCGCCTGCGCTGACTCTTCCTCGCGGCCGACGTGCAGGAGCGCCCGGGCCCGGGCCAGGGACACCGCCAGCCCCGACGCGTTGTCCACATAGGGCAACTTGTCCCGTTGCTCGAGGTAGCCCAGGGCGATGTGGAAGTTGCCCACCTGGGTGTGCAACAGCCCCAACGCGCCGAGGAGCCTCGCCCGGTAGCGGACGTTGTTGCGCACCAGGTCCAGGGCAATCAGATAGTGCCGGTTGGCGCGCTCGGCGGCCGCGGGCGCGTGGCCCCGGAGGAAGTCCTCGTGATGAATGGCTCCCGAGAGGGCATGCGCCACGCGCTGGTTCTTGAGCTCCTGCCACGAGGCGCGCAGCTCCTTCACGGCCGCCGCCACCATTTGAGCGTGGGCGCGGTCATCCTCCAGCTTGGGCAGCTGGCGCGCCATGAGGTAGGCCTTCACGAAGTGCGCGAGCGGCCCGGCCATCTTCGGAGAGGTGGTGGTGACTTCCTTCTCCACCACCTCGGGGCTGACGCCGGCCCGTAGACGCAGGCTCATGGACTCGACGGCACTCTCCAGGTAGCCCGTGCGTTGCGTCACGAGGTCGAAGTCGGCACGGGCCTCGTCCAGCCGCTCCCTCGCCAACCGGCGGTAGGCCCGGCCCAGCATCGCGCGGCGGAACAACCGTTCGGCCTGGCGGCGTTCCTCGGTGCCGGGCCGGGCGTCATCGACGTAGACCGTCGCCAACGCCTCCAGCACGCCGTCGGCGCCGAGCCCCGCCGCGCGCTCGACGGCGTCCTGCACCAGGGCTCGCCGGCGAAGGGGATTCTCCTGCTGCCGGTAGAACGCGATCAGCGCGTCCCGGACGGGCCGGGGGGGACGCTCTTCGTGCAACGCGTTGACGTGCCGGCCCAGCTCCAGGGCGAACGCATAGGCCGAGCCGGCGGGGGCCGAGGCGAGTGCCTGGGCCATGGCGGCATCCGCCTCGTCGTACGGGCGTCCCCGGTACAGGGCGCGGACGGCGGCGCGAGCGAAGTCGAGCTGGTCATCTTCAGGAAACACCTTGTTCATGGACAGCCGGCGGCCGGCGTCGACGAGGGCCTCGCGATCATCAAGCGCGCGGTACAGCGCGTCCGCTTGCTCGTACCAGGCCTCCAGCACCGCGCGCGGCGTGGTGTCGGTCACCTGGGCGGCCTCTAGCTCCTGACGCGCCCGCGTGAAGTCTCCGGCGGTCTGTGCCAGCTCGCTGCGCACCACGTGTTGAAAGACGGCGGAGGGCGGGCTGGGGGCGGTGGAGGGATCCAACGCGGCCATGCGTTGCCGTTCGGCGTCAGCGGGCTCGCCCACCCTGCGGCCGTACTCGCGCTCCTTCATGGCGCGCCGGTGCTCGATGAGGAGCCGCAGCGGCTCCGCCAGTCCCGCGGTGGCGGGATCGTCCACCGACCGCATGTGGCGGGCGTAGAACTCCGCCGCATCGAAGTCCTCGTACGCCAAGTGGAGCTGACTCAGGCGCATCATCAGCAGACGGCGGAGTTTGGGCCGGGTTTCGCGCAGCAGGCGTTGGCGGTAGAGCAGGAGTTGATCCGCGCGCCTGCCAACCATCTTCAATTCCCCGCTGAGACGAGGAACGTCCCAGCTGCTGGGAACCTGGCCATCCAGCGGCAGCTGATACACATCCAGTGATTGATCGCGCGAGCAGGTCGCGATGAGGGTCGCGGCCGCGGGTGCCGGGTACTCGCAGCTCCAGGACGCACTGGTGAGCTGGTCCGGACTGGAGGCGGCGGCCAGCTCGGGCGCATCCTCGCGCTCGGCGGCGAAAGGCACCCGGAACAGCACGCCCTTGTCGCTGGCGTCGATCACCCCGTCCGCATTGGAGTCGGTGAAGAACTGCACCACGTACAGGGAGCGCCCATCGAGCGCGAACACCGGCTGTCCGGTCTGCCCCGGAAGATCCAGCGCCATCGGGATGGGGGTTGCGCCCGGGCGATCCAACCGGAGTGCCTCCAGATGGAGCGAGGCGCGCGCGGCGAAGCCGGGGCCCACCTGCTGCACGGAGCGCTCGACCGGGACGTACACCAGCCAGCGCCCATCGGGGGAGAGGGTGGGACTGGTCAGGTTGCGCTCGAGCAGGGGACTCGCGCTCAACTCGCGTTTCACCGTGACCCGCGACAATCTCAGGTCCCCCTGGATGGTGGCCCGGCTCACCAGCGCGATGTGCGAGGCATCCATCCACTCCGCCTGCAGCGCGCTGGTCTCCTCCTCGAGGCACCGGCGGTCTTCCCCACCCGGCAGCTTCCGCACACACAGCTGGCCGCTGGCCTGGTTCCGGAACGAGATGTAGAGCAGGTGTTTGCCGTCGGGGCTGATCCGCGGCCAGGTCACGTCCGCGCCTTCGTCGAAGAGGCGGCGCTCGCGGCCCTGGTCCATGTCCTGAATGTAGATCTCGGTCGCGATGTTACGGTTGGACACGAAGATCAGCGTGTTTCCATCGGGCGCCAACTGCCCCAGGAATTGATCTCCCATGCCCACGGTGAGCCGCGAGAGCGTGCGCAGGCCGCCGTCGTTCTCATCGTCCTGCGCCCAGGCGCTGCCCACCATGAGGACGGCCAGGACCAGGAAGCACCGGCCACGGAGCGTCAGCACTTCTTCTCTCCCCAGGTGCCGTCGTCGGCTTCGACCCAGCCGCCGCAGATGACCCCCTTCGCGTGCATCTGCTGCCAGCTCCGGCGCACCGACTCCTCGGGCACGTCGGGGCGGACCGTCCGCATCCACTGCCACAGGTTCTGCCGGGCCCGGTTCACCCGTTCCACCAGCGCGACGTCATCGGCCGACATGCGTCCGGCCTGGCATTGGCGCCGGGTGACCACCAGCAGCCCGTCCCGCCCTTCTCCCACGCAGTGGCGCCGCAGCAACTCGTCGACCCGGTCCGCCTGCGTCCTGCCCAGGTTCTCGATCAACGGCGTGGGTTGGATGCCCAGGTCCTCCAGTTGGTTGGGCGTGAACGGCACCGGTGTCGGGCTCATGCCCGCGCGAGCGAGACGCCGTTCCACGTCCTTGAACGAGCCCGAGGCCTGTTCCTCGAGTGCCGTCGCGCGATCGACCATGACGATCTCAGGAGCGCGGATGCACCCGGGAAGGGCGAGGGCGGCGAGCAGCAGCAACCCGCGGCGATTCATGGCGTGGCCTCCGGAGGGGACAAGGAGTCGATGACACGGTCGACGATGGGGCCCATGGCGATGCCCCGGATCTCGTCGATGCTGAGGAACCGGGCCAGGCCGCCCATGGTGATGCGCAGCCTGCCGAAGCCCTGGTTGAAGCTCACCCGCACGTTCTCCGGGTAGCCCACGCTCAACGCGTAGCGGACCCGGTTGGTGGCGGGATCCGTGTGGCGCGGATCCTCGAGGTCCAGCAGGTCCAGCAGGTGGCGGTTGCCAATGCGGAGGATCTCCGCGCGTCCGTTGACGCTGCGATCCTTGCCGGAGATGACCACGGCGGCATTGCCATCGAAGGGCTCGCCCCGGGACGAGCGCACGCCGGTCGCCCGCACGCGTGCTTCCAGGGTGGAGTGTTGTCCCTGCCAGTTCAACACGCACTGTCCGGTGATACGCCCACCGCGGACGCCCATCTCCAGCTGACTCATGGAGAAGACGTTCTGGTTGACGAACAGGTTTCCAGCCAGGGGCGCGATGGAGATGCGTGGCGTGGTGATGCTGCCCACCGACACGAAGCCACTGCGCGAGAGCAGGGGGTGCTGGTCGGCGAAACGAAGCATCGAATACGGGTTCACGTCGATGTCGCCCAGCAGCTTCACCTGGCCCTCGGTGAGCTCCACGTTCTCGGTGAACGGCACGTTGCCATCGAGCGCTTCGATGGTGACTCCCGATTGGGGCAGCCGCAGGTTCACGTTCTGGAAGAGCACGTTGGAGAGGCTTCGGAAGACCACCAGGTTGGGCGAAGCCACCTGGAAATCGAGTGTGGCCTTGCCACTGCCCTCGAGGAGTCCGGGCCGCGCGAGCTTGGACAGGTCCTGCTCCAGTTTCCCCTGGACCGCCAGCCGGCGCCGGTCGTCACCGAGCTCGAGCCGGCCTTCGGCTTTCAGGCGGGTACTCGTCCCCGCGTTGGTCAGGTGCAGGTCGGGGATGTGGATGAGGCCATTGGGCTCACGGCGAGCGGAGAACGACCATTCCAGGTCCTGGACCGGATAGGGCAGCGCCGGCTTCTGCTCGAGGGCACCGACCTTCAAGCGTTGTTTCAGTCCGAGCTCGTCCGCTTCCCACTTCCCGGTGAAGGTGGCGGTGGTGTCGCTGGACACATGGGCGAACGACAGCCGGCGATCGCTCATGCCGACGTTGAGCTTTTCCACCGTCAGGTTGCTGTGGACGGTTCGCCGTGGCCCCTCGGCGCGCGACTCGACCCGCCAATGCAGCGCGGGGAGGTTGATGGAGCGGGCATCCTCTCTCCAGCGGATGCCGCGCGCGTCCACCACGGCTGTTCCCTCGAAGCTGGCGGTACGCAGGGGGTCGGGGGCCAGGCTCGGGGTGCCGTCGGCGGCGATGTCCGTGAGCACACCGAGCAGCGTGCCATGCAGCTCCACGTTCAGCTCGAGCCGGGAGGGCTCCAGTTCCGCGGGCACTCCGGCCCTGGCCAGCAGCGGTGTCAGCGCACCGAGCGGCGGAAGGCCGCCCGTGACATCACAGCGAAGCGCGCGGGCCTTGCGGTCGAACGCCAGTGCGGCATCGAGTGCGAGCTTCAACCCCGCCTGGCTGGTGAGTCCCAGCCGGAGCGACGGCTTGCGGCGATCGAGGTCCAGCGTCAGGGTCTGGTGTTGAGGACCCGCATCGTTCTCGCCGACGCGCAGCCCTTCGATTTGGAGCTCCAGCTCGCCCTTGTGCCGCCAGGCATCTCCTCGCGAGCTCAGCACGGCGGCGAGGTTGCTGGCCGACACGTCGTCCCAGCCCGGCCGCTGCAGGCGCAGTTCCGTGCGGTGCTCCAACCGTGGCGCGGAGGAGAAGAGCGCCGCCAGCCTGCCCGTGGAGGCCAGATTCACGGCCAGCTGCTTCCAGGGAAAGCGCGCGGCGACCGACTCGGGGATGAAGGGCCGGGCGGCGGCGAGGTCCGGGGCCTGGAGGGCCACGGTGTACGCCACAACGTCGGTCCCCTTGGTGGCATCCATCGACGCGTGCATCGTGCCGACGTCGAGCTCCAGATGGGCGCGGGCCCGGCTCAGCCGCGGCTCGTCCAACCGGGGGAACGCCTCCGACACGTCGAGCTTCACGTGCACGGGACCCTTCAGCACCTCGCGTCCATCCGCCGTGACCACCTGGAGTGAGCGCACGGGCAGGTCCGCTTTCAGTGCGAAGGGCGGCTCTCCCGTCAGGGGCGCATGGAGATGGAATCCCAGACGTTCAGCGGTCGCACGCAGCCCGGAGGCACGGACGTCCAATGCCTCCACCATGCCGGACAGGGCCGCATCCCCCGCGACCTGGATGGGCGAGGAGGGGTCTGGCCGCAGCTGGTGACCCTTCAGTTCGCCGGAGGCCTTCGGAACATGAAGCGGGGTGGACCCCCCGACCTCGAGTCCCTGGAGCGCGAAGGCGAGCCGAGCGTCCAGCCCCTTCTGGGAATCTGGGGTCGCCACGAGGGAGACGCGTCCACCGTCGAGTGTCACCTGGAGCCCGTCTCGAGCGAGCTGGAGCGCCGCGACGTCGCCCCCCAGCTCGAGTCTGCCCTGCGCCCCCAGCTGTGGCATGGCGCTGAGGGTGAGCTCCTGGGCATCCAGATGCACCTTGCCGCGCTCGAGGGCGAACGGACGCAGATCGGCGGGGACCTGTTGCAGCAGCCGTCCGAGATCGAGATCCGCCAGGGCTCGCGTCACGGTGGGTGGAACCTCCGCCGCATCCGGAAGCACCAGCTGTGCTTGCACTTCGGCGCTGTCGGTCAGCTGGGTGCGGTCCAGCTCGAGGGCGATGTGCCGCTTCTCGGCATCGAACTTCGCGGAGGCGGTGCCGTGCAGCAGTGCACGGACCGTGAAGCGAGGATCGAAGGTCTGCCGCGCGACATCGAGGTCCACCCGCGCACGAGCGGCTGATGCCCCCACTTCCGCCGAGAGGGTCAGTTCCAGTTGTGCCAGGGCCGATGGAATGGCGGAGCCTTCACGGCTCAACTCCAGGGGAAGCGGCTTGCCGGTCTGGCCTGTTGTCGCGAAGAGCTTCCATCCATCGTCCTGATGCTTCGCTTCGAGCTCGGCCGCGAGCCCACGCAAGGACCAGCGATCGATCACTTCTCCGTTCCGGACACGGACGTAGCTCAATGACACGCCCGAGACTTCGACCTTCCCGACGGGAGGCGCGGAGGCCAGGAGGGCCGCGGCCTGCTGAGAGGCTCCGAGTGGCGCTTCAACGGGCGGCGGCGTGGGGGATTCCGGCCCCGTCAGGCCCGTGAGGGACGTAGGCCCCGCATCGTCGGCCACCAGGACGAAGGCCACGTCCCGCACCGCCACCCGCTCGACCAGGACGGTCCCGCTGAGCAGCGAGCCGGGCGACCATTGCGCCTCCAGCGTGCCGGCGCGCAGCAGCTCGGGCGAGACGCCTTGGAACGGCGATGGGGTCCGCACCACCAGCCCTTCCAGCCGCAGACCCGAGAGCACGGCGACCCGGGCCGCTTGGTAGTCCAGCTGCAGGCCCGTGGCTGCTTCCACCCGGGAGACGATGCGCTGTTTCAACCAGGGGCGGTCGAGGTTGTGCAGAGCGGCCACCGCCGTGACCAGCACCAGCGCGAGCGTCGCGACGAGAACCAGGAGCACGCCTGCGATGATTCGAGCCAACCGCTGGCGAGGCCGTCCAGCTCCGGCTCCGGGGGATTCCATGATGTTCGGTGGGTCGCGAGCGGTCACCGGCGTCCTACCACGTGGCGAAATCGGGTTTCAATCGCCGGTACCCGGTTGGCTCGCCCGATGGTGGTGGGGACTTTGCTCCCTGCTGGTTCTCGGCCCTCTCGGGGCACACGCTCTTGGCTCCTGTACAATGGAGTCTGGGAGGAACACCCATGGAGCGAGCCCTCCGCGGAGCCGGGTTCACCGAGCGCACGTTCGACACCGGAGAGGTGAAGCTCAATTACGCAGAGGGCCCGGCCTCGGGTCCCCCGCTGCTGCTCATCCCCGGCCAGTCGATGCCCTGGCAGAGCTACCAGCGCGTGTTGCCGGAACTGTCCCGCCGCTTCCACGTCTTCGCCGTGGACGTGCGGGGCCATGGCCGTTCCGGCTGGACGCCGGGCCGGTACACCTTCCACAACATGGGCCGGGACTTCTCCGCGCTGCTGCGGGAGGTCATCCGTGCGCCCGCGATCGTCTCGGGCAACTCGTCCGGTGGCATCATCGCGGTGTGGCTCGCGGCGTACGCACCGGACCTGGTGCGCGGCATCATCCCCGAAGACCCTCCGCTCTTCAGCTGCGAGTGGCCACGCCTGCGCGATGACACGTGGGTCTACACGTTCTTCGAGGTCTGCGTGGAGACGCTCGCGCGCCCGGAAGGAAAGGACCTCGCGGGCTTCTTCTCGCGTCTGGAGATTCCCGTCCAGGGCGACGGCCGCCTCATGAAGTTCCCGAGGCCCCTGGCCGTGCTCGTGGGGGCGCTCATCCGCGGGTATCGCCTGCTGCGTCCCACGGGGCCGGTGGAGCTGCCCTTCCTGCCGCTGCAGGTCCGGCTCTTCGTGAAGGGGCTCTCGGAGTATGACCCGGAGTTCACCCGCGCCTTCCTGGATGGCAGCCCGGGCGAGGGCTTCAGCCACGAGGAGGCGCTGAAGCGGGTGAAGTGCCCCCTGCTGCTGCTCCAGGCCCACTCCTTCCGGCATCCCACGCTGGGGCTCGTCGGCGCCATGGACGACGCGGACGTGCGGCGCGTGCTCTCGCTCGTGCCCCATGCCGAGCACGTGCTGCTCTCCGCGGCCCACCAGATTCATGTGGATCAACCGAAGCGCTTCATCGCCGAGGTGGTCCGTTTCGCGAGGGACTCCTCCCATCCATTTCCGTCACATGAACTTGGCGGACCCGATGACGCTGAAATGACGGTGCTCCACTAGATACCCGTCCAGACCGGAATCCTGGTGATTCCGCGTGCGTCTGGGAAAACCATGTTCAATGCCATGAAGAAGCCGTCGTACCTGAAGGGTGTCGCGGTGCTGGGAGCGCTGTCGCTGGTCGCGGCGGGCTGTGGAGCGGAGGAGCCGGTGGCCGGCCAGGAGGCGCTGGCGGCGCAGGAGGGCGCGCTGGTGCCCGTGGGGACGGGAGGGCTGCCCACCCTGTCGCAGCTCCAGCCGCTCGCGCAGGACACCGCCCAGAGCGGCAAGGTTCTCCTCTCCAGCAACAACCCGGAGACCATCACCTCCTACGGCGTGCTGTTCAGCACCCAGTACACCCCGGGCATCAAGCGCGGTGACACGAGCAACTACCCGTACACCACGAACGCGCCGGCGGCGACGCTGGTGGGCAGCAAGACGCTGGACTCGACCTGCCCCGCGGGCGCGGTCAAGGACATCGGGGTGTACATCGCCCACATCATGGGCGGCGGCGTTGGCAGCGGCTACGTGAGCCTGGGGGTCACGCCGACGCAGAACACCGTCATCGAGGTGGTGGGAGACCTGGCCCTGGGCGCCTGGGTGACGAGGGATCCGAACTTCGTGTCCAACAAGGTGACCGAGGACTACTTCTTCAACCCCAACCTGTCGCGGCGCACCGTGTCGGTCACGGCCAACCAGTACAACCAGATCGACGTGGCGGGCGGCAGCGCCGGCTATATCGACGGCCGGCTCAACCTGCGCATCGCCACGGGCTACAGTGGCTGCTTCTACGTCCACACCCTCTCCCAGCCGACCGCGACGGCGAGCACGACGGTGCCGTCCACCTGGGCCAAGGGCAATGTGGCCTGGGAGGGCTGGTACAACGGGACGGGCTATGGCCGTGGCGCCGGCGTGTTCTCGGGTGACAAGGTCGCGGGCAGCCAGTCCTTCTCGCTGCCCGGGCCCGGCTACGTGCGCGGCTACGTGGTGGCCAGCGCGGCGCAGGCGTACGGCGCGAGCTTCTACTACGCCGACTCGGCGCCGGTGAACTTCGGCAACTACGGCAACTTCTACGACGAGTCCTTCACCGTGACGAACAGTGGCTCCACCTGCATGCGGGTGCGGGCCGAGTTCGTCAGCTACGCCGGGGTGGGCGCCACCCAGAAGCCCACCTACAGCGTGTACAACGCGATGAGCTCCGTGCCGAGCGTGTACTGGAACGGCCCGCTGCGCTTCGTGAACACCTCGGGCGTCTGGTCGCCGGTGGAGGACATCATCGTGTATGCCACCCAGAACACCACCACGCCGGACGCCATCGTGCAGACCATGCGGCACGGCATCGAGCTGCGGACGGTCGCGGCGGGCACGTCCACGACGTTCCGCTTCCAGCTCGGCGTGCCGGGCCTCATCTCCTCGCCGGGCTCGTTCGTCTTCACCAGCGAGGGCTGCTGAGCACCCCGCGGTCCACGAGGGACTCCGTGCTCGTTGCGCGGAGGCCCTCGACGTCCGCGCTCTCCAGGTCCCCATCGGGTCCGGCAAGAACCGATGGGGTTGAACGGGATGATTCCATGACGTTTCCTCGGGAGCTCCCGCACGACTGGGATGGGATTGGACCGATGAAAGAGTCAGGGCAGGGCGACCTTCAAGGGGGCGCAGTTGCCCGTGCCCCCTCATCCGTGCCTTTCACGGAACCTCCGCCCAGAGCGTCCTGGAGGGCAGCACGGATGGCACCCATTGGACGTTGTTGAAGACGCTCGGTCACACTGCCCATCCGGGACTGGTACGGCCTGAGCTGCTCCAGCCCGCCCTGCCTGAGCTTCCCCACGGACTCGAGCGCCCAGGCGGTGCACCAGGGCCTCACCTACGGCGTGAACCCGTATGACGGCGTGTGCGGCAACGTGCACTCCTGATCCCGCTACCTGAGCGTGTCCCGCTACCTGAGCGTGGCGCCGGACTGCGGCGGCGAGTTCCTGGTGTGGTGGTTCCAGAACATGCCGGGCTACGGCTCGGGCCAGACGTACGCGGATGGGCGGCCCATGCCGTCCCTGTGGCCTTGCTTCTTCTACTGACGGCCGCTTCGAAGGGCCCCTCCTCCGTGACGGACGGGGGAGGGGTTCGTGATGTCGAGTGCTTCAGCTCACGTGTCGTCGCGGCTGTCGTCCCTCAGGTGGTTCACGTCTCCCCAGGTCACCAGGCGGAAGGTGCCCGGGTGGTAGTCGAACTGGCTCCAGCTGGCGTTGAGCACGGAGAAGGCGCGCGGCGTGCCGTGTGGAATCCCCAGGCAGTGCCGGAACAGGCTGCTGAGGACGCCACCGTGGGTGACCACCACGACGCGCGCTCCCGCGTGGCGGGCTCCGAGCTCCTCCAGGCACTCGACCGCATGGCGGAGCCGCTGGGAGGCGCTCTCCCCCTTGGGCACGACGAAGTCCGGCCCGCCCGCCGCGTACTCCGCGAACATCTCGGGATGGCGTTGGCCCGCCTCGTCCCGCGTGAGTCCTTCCAGGATGCCCAGGCCCCGCTCGCGCAGGCGCGTGTCCTGGAGCACGGAATGGCCCGTGCGCGCGGCGATGCGGCGCGCCGTCTCCAGCGCCCGTCCCAGGTCACTGCTGTAGAGCGCCTGGAAGGACTCGGACGCGAGGCGCACGGCGAGTGCGTCCGCCTGGCGCAGGCCCTTCGCGCTCAGTGCACTGTCCAGGTGTCCCTGCAGCCGCCCCAGGGAGTTCCACTCCGTCTCACCGTGGCGGAGCAGGATGAATTCGGTCTTCATGGGGGACAGATTGTCCGAGTGCGGGCCCGCAGTGGAGGAAACGTTGGACCCGGTGCCCGCCGGGATGGCACGGTGCCGGGAACCGCACAGGAGGGGCGCCCGTGCCCACCATCGTCAGCCCCGACATCGACACCGAGCGCCTCACCATGCGCTGCTCGCGACTCGAGGACTTCGAGGATTCCCACGCGCTGTGGTCGGACCCCCAGGTCGTCCGGTACATCACCGGCAAGCCGTCCACCTCCGAGGAGACGTGGTTCCGCCTGTTGCGCAACGCGGGCCACTGGCAACTGCTGGGGTTCGGGTACTGGGTGGTGCGCGAGAAGAGCACGGGCCGGTTCGTCGGCGAGGTGGGCCTCGCGGACTTCCGGCGGGACATCACGCCCTCGCTCGGCGGAGCCAGGGAAGCGGGCTGGGTGCTGGCTCCGTGGGCGCAGGGAAAGGGGTTCGCCACGGAGGCCGTGCGCGCGGGGCTGCGGTGGGCGGAGGAACGGTTCGGTCCGGAGCGCGTGGTGTGCCTCATCGACCCGAGGAACGAGGCCTCGGTCAAGGTCGCGCACAGGTGCGGGTTCCGCGAGTTCGCACGCAGCACGTACAAGGGCGAGCCGAGCATGATGCTCGAGCGGCTCCCCGGGGACAGGTGAGTCACCACGATGGAAAACGCATCTTTGCAGGAGATCGCCGCGCCCGAGGGCATCTGCTACGGCTGTGGTTGCGTCAATCCGGACGGACTGCACATCCAGAGCTACTGGCACGATGACGGCATCCACGTCATCACCGAGCACCTGCCCGAGGGCAAGTACACGGGTTGGCCCCAGCTGGTGTATGGCGGGCTGATCGCCATGCTGGTGGACTGCCACTCGAACTGGACCGCGATGGCCTACCACTACCGCGCCGAGGGCCGCGCACCGGGCAGTCTGCCGCGCATCGAATGCGTCACCGGCAATCTCGGTGTGAAGTTCCTCAAGCCCACGCCCATGGGCGTGAAGCTGACCCTTCGTGCGCGTGTCGAGGGCGAGGTCGGCCGCAAGAGCCGGGTCCTCTGCGAGGTCTACGCTGGCGACGTGCTGACGGCGGTGGGTGATTCCATCTTCGTCCGTGTCGATACCTCTCAGCTGACGGCGGCGGCGCACGGCCGCCAGCCCTGAGTGCGGGCCTCCGCAGCCGAATCCGCCACGTGAGCAGGGGGGCCAACCTGCTCGAGGCGCACCAGACGGACCTCCAGCGCTTCGTCTCCGAGGACGAGCGCGGGCGCAACACATCGGCGACATCGTCAAGGTGCAGCCCTGCCTCCCGTGATGACGGACAAGCACAAGGTGCTGATGATCCTCGTCAATCTCATCAGCAACACCAGGTACGCCAGGCCCCGGAGCTGCTCACGCGCATCTGCCAGTACAGCTTCACCACCCGGAAGGAGGGGCACGGCTTCGGCCTGCACCGGCACCTCGCGCTCTCTGGCTCGTGGGGGGGGGGCGGCTGGCCACGGCGAGGGCCAGCCGCTATCCTGGGGACCGTGCCGCGCCGCACCGCGCCCGGCGTGGCTGCCTGGGGGTTGTCTCCATGTCTGCGCTGATCTGCGGCTCGCTGGCTTACGACACCATCATGGTGTTTCAGGACCAGTTCAAGAACCACATCCTGCCGGACAAGGTGCACATCCTGAGCGTGTCCTTCCTGGTCCCGCGGATGCGCCGCGAGTTCGGCGGCTGTGCCGGCAACATCGCCTACAACCTCAAGCTCATCGGCGGCGATCCGGTGCCGATGGCGACGGTGGGCCAGGACTTCGAGCCCTACCGCGCGCATTTCGAGAAGTGCGGCATCCGCCTGGATCAGGTCCGCGTCATCGAGGACATGTTCACGCCGCAGGCGTTCATCACCACGGACCTCGACAACAACCAGCTCACGGCCTTCCATCCGGGCGCGATGAGCCGCAGCCACGACAACCACGTGCGCGACGTGAAGGGCGTCACCTTCGGCATCGTCGCGCCGGACTGCTACGAGGGCATGCTGCAGAACGCCCGGGAGTTCCACGACTGCGGCATCCCCTTCATCTTCGATCCCGGCCAGATGATGCCGCTGTTCAACGGCGACGAGTTCCGCCACTTCATCGAGCTGGCCGACTACGTCGTCGTCAACGACTACGAGTCCAACCTGCTGCAGGAGCGCACCGGCTGGGACGAGGCGGCCATCGCCTCCAAGGTCCGTGCCTACATCATCACGCGGGGCCCGCGCGGCTCGCGGATCCTCACGCGGAGCGAATGCCACGAGATTCCACCGGCACGCGAACGCGAGGTGGTGGACCCGACCGGCTGCGGCGACGCCTACCGGGCCGGGCTCATCCTCGGACTGATGCGCGGCCTCGATCTGCCGACCTGCGGCCGCATGGCGTCGCTGATGGGCGCGCTCAAGGTCGAGCACCCCGGCACGCAGAACCAGAAGTTCACCTACGACGAATTCGCCGCGAAGTTCCGCGAGCAGTTCGGCTACGCACTCGACTGAGGTGTCCCATGACCCGCATCACCCTCGTCAACCAGGTCCCCGCGAGCTCCGCCGCGTCCGCCGAGTTCCGGCTGCTGCAAGGCGTCCAGCATCAACACATGGCCGTCCGTGTCGGAGTGCACGCTGGCGGAGAGGCGTCCATCCCCACCCAGGGCAGTGGCTACACCGCCGTCGCGGTGACGCAGATGGAGGACATGACGCTCACCTCCAACGAGGTCTCCTTCAGCGGCTCCTCCCAGGTGCTGGTGGCCCAGGTCGTCGCGGAGAACGGCTTCTACGACTTCCGGCTCGTCGCGTATCCGGGGACGCAGGTCTCGGCCATCGTGTGTGAGAACACCTGGCGCGCGCCGGTGCAGATGACCATCAAGCAGACGGGAACGCCCGTGGCGGTCGTCACCGTGGTGGATGAGCACAACCAGACCAGCGTCAGCACCGCGCAGCAGTGGCAGTGCTACGCCATCGTCAATGGCATCACCACGGCCACCGTCGAGTTCAAGGGCCCCAACGCCCGGGTGACGCTGACGTCCGACGGCGACGACAGCTACGCCCTGGCGGTGGAGAAGGTGGGGCCCCAGGGCACGAGCCTCGAGCCCCTGGCCAGCAAGCCCGCCGAGACGGAGACGGCGGCGCCCGCCGAGGCCCCGGTGCTGTCCGTCACCTCGGCGGCCTGAGCGCGACGCCCCCCCGAAAAGCCGTGCTGGGCGCTGCCCTCCTCGTCGTCCTGGGCGGCAGGCGGCGCCGGCTCCCGCTCCAGAGGCCGGAGCCCCTCCCGCCGGATGACCCGGCCGCTGAGCGAGCAGGCATCAGCGGCCGGGCCGCCCGTGCTCCGGGTTGATCACCGTCCTGGCCGGGCCCAGCTTCCCTTCATGAAACTGCCCGTCATGCCTCCGGTGTCACCCATGCTCGCGAAGCTGGAGCGGGAGCTCCCGGAGGAAGGCGAGGTGCTCTACGAGCCCAAATGGGACGGCTTCCGCGCCATCGTCTACCGCGACGGGGACGAGGTCATCCTCGGCAGCCGCAACGAGCGGCCGATGACGCGCTACTTCCCCGAGCTCGTCGAGTCGAGCCGCACGCATCTGCCGCGCCGCTGCGTCGTCGACGGTGAGATCGTCATCGTGGGCGAGGACGGCGGGCTCGACTTCGACGCGCTGTTGCAGCGCATCCACCCGGCGGCTTCCCGCATCCGGAAGCTCTCGGTGGAGACGCCCGCCTCGTTCGTGGCGTTCGACCTGCTCGCGCTCGACAAGCGGGACTTGCGGACGCTGCCCTTCCAGGAGCGCAGGACGTTGCTCCAGAAGGCGCTCGCGGGGGTCCGTGCGCCCATCCACCTCACGCCCGCCACGCGCAGCCGCGAGGTGGCCGAGGCCTGGTTCAGCCGCTTCGAGGGCGCCGGGCTCGATGGGGTCGTCGTCAAGCCGCTCGGCCTGCCGTACCTCGAGGGCAAGCGCGAGATGTACAAGGTGAAGCACGAGCGCACCGCGGACTGTGTCGTCGGTGGCTTTCGCTGGCACAAGGACGGGAAGGGGGTCGGCTCGTTGGTGCTCGGCCTCTACGATGAGCACGGCACGCTGCAGCACGCGGGCGTCGCCACGAGCTTCTCCGCGAAGCAGCGGGGGGAGCTCGCGAAGAAGCTCGAGCCGTACCGGAAGCGGGCGATGGAGACGCACCCCTGGCGCGAGTGGGCCGAGGTGGAGGACGCCGCGGTGCGGATGCCGGGGGCCCAGAGCCGCTGGAGCGGGCAGCGCGACCTGAGCTGGGAGCCCGTGCGCCCGGAGCTCGTCGTCGAGGTGGCGTATGACCACCTGCAGGGCATGCGCTTCCGCCACGCCACGCACTTCCGGAGGTGGCGCCCGGACCGGACGCCGCGCTCGTGCACCTACGCGCAACTGGAGCGCTCGGTGCCGGCCGAGCTCGCCGAGGTCTTCGCCTCCGAGTCCGAGGCCGCCCCGGCCCATTGAAGGCGCCGCTCCCGGCCTCAGCGGCTTCCGCCGCGGCGCGGCTGCCGCTTCGCACGGGCCGCGAGCGCCGGTTTCGCGCGCAGAGTGCCCTCTCGGGGCGGCGCCCGGAGCGGCTCGTCCTTCTGCTTCTCGAAGTGGGGAGGGAAGGGGGCCTCCCCGAGCCCCTCGGCCTTCTGCCGCTCGAAGAGCTCGAGAAGGCTGTCGAGCGCGAAGGGCCGCGCATCCATCTCTTCCCAGACGTCGCCGAGCTTCTTGTAGCGCCGGGGCACCGTGGCGAGCGTGAGCGCCTCGGGCTCCACGTCCGCGACCTCATCCCAGCGCAGCGGGCAGGACACGCGTGCCTCGGCGTTGGCCCGCACGGAATAGACAGACGCGATGGTCCTGTCCTTCGCATTCTGGTTGAAGTCCACGAACACCCGCCGGCCGCGCTCCTTCTTCCACCAGGCGCTCGTGGCCTTGCGCGGCATGCGCCGCTCCACCTCCCGCGCGAGCGCGAGCGCGGCGTGGCGGACCTGGGGGAAGTCCCAGCGCGGGGCGAGCCGGACATAGACGTGCATGCCCCGCGAGCCGGACGTCTTCGGGTAGCCGACGAGCCCGTACTCCTCGAGCACCTCGCGCACGCACAGGGCCACCTCGCGCACGGAGGAGAAGCGCACGCCCGGCTGCGGGTCGAGGTCGATGCGGAGCTCGTCCGGATGCGAGAGGTCGCTCCGGCGGACCGGATGCGGGTTGAAGTCCAGACAGCCGAGGTTCACCGCCCAGACGACGTGCGCCAGGTCCACCGGGCAGAGCTCGTCCGCGCGCCGGCCGCTGGGGAAGGTCACCTCGGTGGTCTGGAGCCACTCGGGCGCGCCGGCCGGAACCCGCTTCTGGAAGAAGAACGCGCCCTCGGCGCCGTCCGGGTAGCGCTTGAGGGCACACGGGCGCTCGCGCACGCCGCGAAGCAGGCCCTCACCGACGGCCAGGTAGTACTCGATGAGGTCGAGCTTCGTCTCGCCGCGCGCGGAGAAGAACACCTTGTCCGGCCGGCTGATGCGCACGGGATGGCCCGCGACCTCCAGGTGGGTGAACGCGTCGGACATGTCCACAAGGTAAGTCCAGACATGAGACGGGTGACCGGAGGGAGGAGGGGAGCGCCCGGCTGCTCGGTAGCCGGGCGAGTCCTGCCGATACCCATCTTCTTGGTGATTTCGCCAAAGAGCTTGGCGACTTTGCCAAGAATGCTGGTAACGAGGCCAACTCCGTTTCACCTATGGGAGGCTGGCTGCTCCGTGCCTCCGCGTCGCGCTAGCTCCGATGATTCCGGCTCAGCTTCGCGAAGTTGACCCCCTCCGGTGCCTTGGCGGTGTCTGGGGCCAGCGCGGCGGCGCGGCTCTGTTCCGGCACCTCGCCGAGGAAGTTGTAGAGCAGCGTGCGCGCACCGGCCGTGAGATCTCTCGTGACGGGCATGTAGCGGAAGTTCTCGAACGCCGAGGGGCTCGTCAGCTTGCGAATCAGTGAGCCGTACGCGCGGACCTGCTGCTCGCTCTCGAGATCGAGCCAGTTGTCCATGCACGGCGCCATCGCCTTCCAGTTCGAGAGCACGTGGCGATAGACGTTGTCCCACGTGGGCGGTAGCGCCGCGAGGGTGCTGTCGGCCGCGAGCACGCGCACGTACATATAGGTGTTGACGGGGGGATTGATACCGTCCGCCGGCAGCTGCGGGTTGGGCCCCGGAATCGCCACGTACGCGGTGATGCTGCCCTGAAGGCCGGGCACCGGGAAGCTCACCGTGCCGTCAGCCGCCGTCGTGAGCGCGAAGGACGTGAGGATCGTGCTTCCATCCGCGGACATGACGGCGATCGTGACGCTGATGCCCTCGCCGGCCGGCACGCCGCGATTGTAGACCTGGAACACCGCCATGCCGGTCTGCCCCTCGTCGAGGTAGAGGTTCTGCACGAGCGGCACCGCGCGCAGGTCGGTCTCCTCGAGCAGCACATTGCCTTGCGAGTCCCGCAGTTGCAGCGCGCCCTCCGTGGCGAGCTTCGCGCCATCCGCGGTGAGCGGAATCGTCACGATGCCCGACGTCGCGAGGTACGCCTGCTTGTCGTACTGCGGATAGGTGAGCGTGCCGAGCGTGACGGGGTTGCCGCTCGACGGAACCGCCACGACGTTCAGAGCGCCGAGGTCCTGCTTCTGCAGATCAGTACCGGTCTCGCTGATGCTGTTCGACAGATCGAGCGTGAGCGAGCTGCCGGTGACGCGCGCGTGCGCCGTGCTGACGGAGTTGTTGCCCGAGACGAGCAGCGTGCGGTCGCCCGGCTCGTTCGCCGGCTCGTTGCGGCGCCAGAGGCCAATCACCCCGACGACCCTGCTGCGCGCCGGATTCGGCTGGAATCCGCCGCCGTTCAAGTCCGCGATCAGCTGCTCCGGCGGCTTCAGGTTGTCCTGCGTGTAGCTCGGGTCATTGAAGTAGATCGTGCGATAGGTGTTCCACTGCACGGTCAGGCCCGCGACGTCGTCGGCTTTCAAGGCCTCCCGCAGCTTCTGGAGCACGTCCGAATTGAACGCATCGATCGTCAGCGTCTCCTTCGCGAAGGACGACTGCCAGACGACCGAGGCGACGCCAGCGCGGAACTTGTCCTTGCCGAGATAGCGGCTGAAGTTGATGTAGCGCGCGGAGAAGCGGCTGCTGCGCGGTGCGACGATGCGGCAGCCTCCCTCGATGCCGAAGCTGAGCGCATCGAAGAAGAGCTGCGACGTGAACGCGCCGTACGGCTCGAGATCCACGAGCATGCCGCGGAAGTTCGCGGGCGAGCCGACGAACGCATCGGTGTTCACGACGCCGCCGCCGAGGTCCGCGCCGCTGATCTCCGTGTTGTAGAAGTTCGAGCGGTGGGTGCCGTGCGGATTCCAGTTGATCTTCGGCGGCCGCACCGCGGCGATCGCCTCCTGGCGGAACGCCTTCACCCGCTCCGCGACCGTCGGGAAGATCGTCTCGCTGTCGAGCTCGTTGTAGAAGTCATCGTAGTTGTTGGTGACGATCGGATCCCAGTCGATCTCACCACTGAAGAGAATGCGCGGCGTTTCGAGGACGCTCATCAGTACGTTCCTCCAGAGGTCGGCGTGTACAGGAAGCTCGGGCCGGCGACGTACGCCGGGTCGGCGAGCGGAGTGGTGAGGGCGGCGTACGCGGCCATGCGCAGATCGAACATCGCGCGGACCGCGTTGCCGAGGCGGCCCTGCTCGCCGGTGACGGCGAGTTGCAGCTCGTCGACCATGCGCGAATACGCCTCGTTGCACGCGGCCTGCGCCGCCCGCGCGGCGGGCGGATCGTTCGAGAAGTCATGCGTGCCGGGATTCTCGATCGCCGGATAGACGGCGGACCAGTCGACACCGAGCGGCCTCGGGCCCCAGGTGTATCCCGGCGGCTCCGCCGACTTCGTCAGGACCTTGTCGTGGTAGACCTCGCCGAAGCGGTAGTAGTGCGCGAGCTCGTTCTGGAAATCGAGCGGGTCGTCCTTCGCTCCCTCTCCCTCGGAGACGATGTCCTGGATCGCGCGATGCGCGTCGTCATACGAGTTGATGGGGAAGAGCTGCCCGGAGAAGAACTGCGAGTCGTCGATCTGATTGCGGCCCGGTATCCATGACTCGGGCGGGAGTGTCGCGAGGAACGCGTCGAGCGCGTCGTAGAACTGACCGATCGTGACGGTCTGGGGCGCGGCTTGCGTGGCGCGGAGCATCAGCGTCTGGATGGGGAAGTCCGGCGGCGATTCCGGCTGCTCGATCTGCATCCCCTGCCACATCGCCTTCTGCGAGAAGGGGAGGAGGTTGATGATCAGCGGCTGCCCGCCGGGCGGGCCGATGTCGCCCGGCAGCGGTCCGGGATAGACCGGCGGGGTCAGCCTGGGCTGGCCGCCCAGCGCGTTCAGGATGTTGCACGCCAGGCACATGTGAACCATCTCCTGCATCAGGATCGACTTGATCCGTCCGAAGGCGGCGTCGTTCTCGCCCCGCCGGATCGAGAACATCGCGTAGAGATAGGGCGGCAGCGTCCCGAACTCGACGCCGATGGCCGTCTGCAACATCGACCAGGCATCTTCGACGGAAGCGATTGATTTCAATTGCAGGCGTATCATGCGGCTCAACCTAGACCGATCTCCCGCTATGATGGAACTCATTCCTTCCGGAAAGGGTGCCTCTCCCGAATGAGATCCAGCGCAACCTCCATCCTCCTGATCCTGCCCCTCGCCGCATGCAGCCATCACAAGGCGAACGTGAACGACGGCGCCGTGTACGAGACGTATGGCGTCCACAACAACCAGGATGACAGCCCGTGCGCGTCGCCCGATTGCCGCTACGTGCGCGGCCCGGGCGAGCCCGCGGATCCGATCTACCCGCCGTACTGGACCTCGAACTGGACGATGTACCGCGTCTTCCAGAACTACCAGACGCACCTGCCGCCGTACGACGGCCGCCCGCCCGCGCCGCTGCAGGAGGGCACCGACTACGAGGTGTCGTACGGGGCGACCTATTACGACTCGACGTGGCGCGGTCCCTCGGGCGATGGCGCGATGATGGAGCACTACGAGAAGCGCTGCCTGCCCATCTTCCCGATCGACAACCAGTTCACCTGCTCGTTCATCTCCCTCGGCAACGCGGCGTTCTTCGTGACGTACCCCGAGGACCGGCCCAAGGGGATGCCGCCGGTGTGTCTGTTCTCGAAGTGGAACCACCCGCCGCGCCGCGACTTCGTCAAGCATCTGCCGTACAGCCAGGGCGACAGCGCACAGCTTGGCACCGGCGGGCAGGGCTATTCGTTCTGGGTCTCCGCGGCCAACGGCCGTCCCATCCAGACCGGCGCCAGCCCCGATCGCACGCAGGACCCCGCCATCCTCTTCGGCTACGCGTTCGCGCCGGTGAACGGCGTGGTGCAGCCGCAGTCGTTCTACTTCTCCGGCTATCCGATGCCTCCGGCCAACGCACCCATCGTGAGCCAGAACTACACGAACTTCGCGCCCGTGCAGCCGGAGCCGGCGAAGACGTGGGCGCAGGTCAGCGGGCTCGACCCGGCCACCCTCCCGCTCTGCCAGCTCTTCGACCCGCCGAGCACGCCGGGCCCGCAGGCCGCCGAGGGCGCGCTCATGACGGCGCCGCCCAGGGAGGCGCCGGCCAAGGCGGCGCCGACGTGGGGGGATATCGGAAGGTGGCGGAAGCAGTGAGGGGGCGCAGCGGCCCCAGGGGCCTCAGCAGCCGTACTGGTTGAGGGAGACCCTGCCCTCCACCAGGTTGCCGTTGCCGTCGAAGACGTGGATGACGAAATCGGGGCTGACCCACAGGCCCGAGTTGGCCGGAGTGCCCCAGCCCGTGTTGTCCACGTCCTCCGTCCGGGAGCCGATGCGCACCTGCTGGCCGGAGCTACGCGGGGGCGCGGGTGGCCACCCTCAGTGCCGCGTCGGACCTCTATGGCACGGGCAGTCCCGAGGTCAGCGGCGTGGCCGCTGCCTGGTTCGCGGTGAGCGTGAACTGAGCCGCGCGCGCTGTCGCCGCTGAAGCTCGCGACACCCGCGCCCTGGGCGGATCAACGTCTGGCCAGGCAGCGTATGGGGAAACCACGATACGGACACTCGTCACCTTCGGCAGGTCCATTTCCTTCCACCTGGGGCTGACTGCCTCGCTTAACGTGGCCCGCGCAGTGCCCACCCAGGAGACACATCACAGTATGCGCAGCGCAATCATCGCAGGGTTGATTGCAGTGGGGATGCTGGCAGGTTGTGGAGGCTCCGCGACCGATAGAACCGGAGAGGTGCACATCGTGTGCGCCGACGGCACCGCGTGCACCGGTTCCGCCGACGAGTGTGTGACGAAGTGCGGCGGGTCCGATGGTACGAAGCACGCTCAAGACTTCAGCATGATTTGTTGCGACGGCAGCGAATGCTACACCCCCGGCGGTCCTTCCATCTGCATCGACTACTGCAACAAGTACGGCGACGGCAGCTGGTGCGGGTAACACCGCTCGTTCTGTCCATGCGGCGGCCCGCCCCAGGCTTTCGGGGCGGGCCGGATGGTCCGGCGGGGGAAGCTCGTCCATGGCCTCGCAGGGCCTGCCGGCGATGATGGGAGGAGGAGGCCGGGTGCCACTGCGGAACTGCTTCAAGAAGCCGACGAAGCTCTGCTCGCTCTTCCCCGAGAAGACTCGCAGCCCCTCGGCCATCTCTCCCTCGTAATTGGCGCCGCCCAGGAGGGTCAGGCCTTCTTGATGGCCCCCAGCAGCGCGATGCTGGGGAGCGAGGCGAAGGTGGCGGTGCAGCCCACGAGGGGGATGCGAAGCAGGGCGACGGTGGAGGCGAGCTCCTCGAGCCACTCGGCGATGTGCCGGCGCAGAGAGGTCTCCTCCAGGCTCGGGGGGAACTCGAGCGGCGCCGTCTTCAGCGCGCCGCATGCACCGAACACCAGGGGTGCGAACAGCCGCTCCCAGGTGGGCAGGGCTCTGCCACCGTTCGGCATGTAGCAGAGGTCCTCGTAGGCCATCTCCCCGAGGTGCTGGGCCAGGAGGATGTTGGAATAGAGGACCCGGACGGACAGCCAGGGCGAGCGAGGGGCGCCAGCAAGCGCACAAATCTCATTCGTGCCACCATCCACATGCGCCCAGGATTCACACAAACTGCGGGAGAGCCATGTCGCCGGGGCAAGCTCACTCGGCCCCTGCGGTCAAGGGCGCACTCGAAGCAACTGCAATGACGGAAAGCCGTTTCCCGGGATATGCTGACTGCCTACGACGGTTGAAGGGTCCTGGACCTCTTCACCCGCGTGGCAGGTACGCCGTCTCGAGTCGCCGAGAGTAAAGAGGGGGGACAGCCGTGGACGTGAACTTTCCTATTGAAGGAGTGGCGTCAGAGGACCCGCTCTTCAGTGGTAACGAGACGGGGCCTGATGGCTTCTTCCCAGTCGGTACCAACGGCTTCTGGCATGGAGGCGTGCACCTTCGCACCGACAAGCCACTCATCGCCATACGGGACGGCGTCCTCGTTGCCTACCGCATCAACAAGGATCCACTCGTGGCAGAGGTCGAAGAGGCCAAGATGGAGTACTCCAGCGGCTTCGTTCTCCTGCGCCACGAGGTGCAGACGCCACTGGGCCACAAGGCGACCTTCTACTCGCTGCTGATGCACGTACTTCCCTGGGCCGCCTATCGCAACAATCCGGCCCTGATTCCTCCGCGTTTTCTCGCCGAAAGACACCCGAAGAAGATCAAGACGGATCGAGACGGCCGTGGCGTCAACGTCCGGAGCGACGCATCGGCGGCGACCATCGTGGGTGTCATCCCTCGGGGCGCGCTGGTCGTTCCGGTTCCGGGGGCCGCACCGGCGGGACACTGGTCGACCACTCGGGAATACAGAGGCTTCGTGAAGGTGCGCTGGAACGGCCTCGAGGGCTGGGCGAAGATCGATCGGAGCAACTCGCGCGAAGAGCGGGCAACCACGCAATGGATTGCCACCGCGCTCATTCCGGTCTGGCGTGCCGACGACTCCAGCCAGAAGTTGGGAGACATCCCAGCCAATGCGATGTTTCAAGCCTCTCGGGAGAGCCCTTCTCATGCCTCGTGGAGCCGTCATGCCCGGAAGGATGCGCTCTTCAGGGTCGCCTACGGCTCCATCCAGGGCTACGCGGACCTGAAGGACTCGGCCCTGGCGGCGAACCTCCGGCTCACCGGGGGCGATGACGCGCCCGCGGACAGAGCGAAGTTGGGGCTCGCCGTCCGGGAGCGGGGGGACAATGATGCCCCCGTCCTCCGAATCCTCCCCAAGGGAGAGCTCGTCCGCTTCAAGGATCCGCTCGCCGTCAAGCGGCCCGACAGGAAGTTCTACGAGCTGGAGGCCGGCGGCTTCATCTTCGTGGACGACACGACGATGGAACTCGACTGGGCCATCATCGAGCCCGAGAAGTTCGACGATGTGGTGGTACCGGCGAGGCCTATCGAGATCGAGCGCGGCACTCCGCTCGGTTATGCCGGCACCTTCCTGCGTGAGTTCGAAGAAGCGCCCGCGCCTCCTGCTCCCTCGACGAGCAACCTCGTCCACTTCGAACTCTTCACCACGGATCCCGAGTTCGCAAAGAACCCCCACAACGAGCACTGGTTCGGAACGAAGTTCCGGCTCCCGCCCGGTACCGTCTTCAAGCTCCGCCAGGCCACCCCTGGCGCCCTGCCTCCCAAGGTTGTCGTGGACCTCCGAGTGAAGGACTCGCTGGAGTTGGTCCGGCAGAATCAGGGGTCGGGGCACGCCCAGTACTTCCGATATGAGGTCGTCGGGTGGAAACGCATCAGCGAACTCGGGGAGTACTTCGGTGAGGGCTACACCGTGCTCGACCCCGTCGATCCGCTTCTCGAGAGCCTCCCTTCCTGCTGGTGCAAGGAGCCAGAGGTGACGACCGTGCAGTCGCGAGCGAGTCGTGGCGATTACCTCGAACCCCTGGACACGAAAAAGGTCGATGAGACGTACAAGCACGTCCGCTACCAGAAGCTGGTGGGCACGAGGACCACGCCCGTGGACGGATGGGCACGAGAGCATGAGCTCGGCGACTTCTACGCGCAGGCGTACTGCCCGGCCGCCGCGGTACCTTCTGCGGTTTCTCGCAAACCCTCTGATTGGATTTCTCCCCCAGCCCCAACCGATGCCGTCGAGCTTTCCATCGGACGATGCGTCCGGCACGATGCCGAGCAGCAGGTACCCGAGGTCTTCCGCAAGGTCCGCCTGAACTCGGAGAGCGGGTGGACACCGAAGGCGTTGCTGGGAAGCCTCGATCCCCTGAAACACGTCTACAAGCCTGCCTCGCCCGTCCCCTTCCTTCCCGTCGTGCCCACCACGCGCGAGGAGATGCAAAGGGGCCGCACCGTGCCCGCCGGCTCGGAGCTTGAGGATGCTGGCGAGGAGACCACGTCGAATGAGACGTGGATTCAGGTGACCTTCCGCAATGCCTCCGCGGTGGAAGCCACGGCCTGGGCGCGCAAGGCCGAGTTGGGTCCGGTCCTGAGGAACCGCTTCGTGCTCACCCGCGCGCTCGAGAAGCTCGTGGCCCAGAGGCCGAACACGGACGCGGACACGGAGAAGGAGGGACTGCGCATCGATGCGGCGGTTGGGGCCGCGCTCGAGTACCTCGGTAATGCCAGCGTGGCGAAACGCGAGTACAAGAAGGTCCAGCGCCATGAGACTGACATCGTGGGTTGGAAGCGGTCCCGCGAGCTGCGGAAATACGTCAACCCCGCGCCCAGGCATTTCCGGCTCGCAGACGACCTGTCGAGCCTGCTCCGCGCGGAACCCCGACAGATAGAGCTCGCCGCGGCGGCAGGTGCCGAGGTGACCGTGCTCCAGGCGGCCACGATTGCCGGGACCCCGTACCTGCAGATCTCCCATCGAGGCAAGAGCGGCTGGTGGCCCCAGGCGGAGTTGGGCGAAGTGCGCGCTGGCAGGTGCACCCTTGCCTCGGACCGTCAATGGGTCCTTCAAGACAAACCCGCGGACCGCCCCGATGAGTTGAAGATCACCGCCAGGCGTGGTGACGCCGTGTTCGTCGAGAAGCAGGTTGGAGTCTTCGCGAAGATTCGTATCGTCGTCACCGAGGACTCGGAGCGCTGCCATGGTTGGTACGCAACCGCGGACTTCCGGGGTGGTTCACTCAACAAGACCCTGACGGAAGTGCTCACGGATGATCCCGACAGCGCTTTCACCGTCAACGCGGGCGTGAACACCGCCCCCATCGAGTTCGAGGCAACGACCGAGCCTCCGGTCCGCACCCAGAACGGAGAGGGTTGGCATGAGGTCGAGTACGGTCCCGGCAAGCGCGGCTGGATCAACCTCCACATCGATATTGCCGACCGAAGGTTCGTCTACTCGGGTGTCACAGCGACCTCCGCGTACGATTGGGAGGGCTGGCAGAAACTCCAGGAAGAGGGCGCCGAGGCCCACTTCAGCAACGACGGCCTGTGTGATGTGCCGACATTGATCAACCTCCTCGAGAAAGACGAGCGCGGAGCCGCGAGGGATGCAACGGCCAGGAGCGGCCTTCCGACACCACGGGCCATCCAGAAGGCGCTCACCGACGAGAAGGTCAAAGGAAAGCTTCGCAAGCTCATCTGCCAACACCCCAGCGAGTGGGACTCCGGGGGCGACTGGGAGCGGAAATTCAGCCGGTTGAAGGCAGGACCCTGGCATTTGGATGAGGCCAACTACCGGGCGACACTGGACTACATCAAGAAGCTCGAGTTCTGGAGTGCGGCCTTCGCGGGGGACCGAGCGGCGCCTGCTCCGGCCAGGGTGTGGCACTGGCATCCCATCAATGTGCTCGCCCAGTGGAAGCGGATGCGCGGGATCACCGCGGAGCAACTCAAACGGATCATCCCGAGGGCGAGGAATACCGATATCGCCAGGCACATCGGCTGGCTCAATGTGACGATGGAGCGCTACGAAATCAATACGCCCCTCCTCCAGGCGCATTTCCTGGCCCAGATCGGACACGAGAGCGGAGCCTTCTTCTATTCGGAGGAGGTGGCATCCGGCGAGAGATACGAGGCACGCTTCGATCTGGGCAATATCCGGCCCGAGGATGGGAAGAAGTTCAAGGGACGCGGGTTGATGCAATTGACGGGGCGATTCAACTACTCGAAATACGGCGCCTTCATAGGCGAGGATCTGACGGCGAACCCCTCGCGAGTGGCCACCGAGCCACGGCTCGTGTGCGACGTCGCGGGATGGTTCTGGCGCTACAATGACGTCAGGGATCTGAACACGGTCGCAACCAGCGCCGACGATGTTTGCGTCAAAAAGGTGACCCGCGTGGTCAATGGCGGCGAAAACGGTCTGAGCGAGCGGCAGGAACTGTTCCACAACGCCAAGCGTGTCCTGATGGACTGAGGCCGACCATGCGATGCGTGCTCAAACATCTGCTGCCGGCGCTCCTGGCCGGCTGGTCATCCACCGCGGCGCCAGGCGGCGGTGGATCGAATGCTACGCTCAAGGACGAGATCGTCGAATGTGTGGACCTCGGGGAGCGTGATCTCGATGGGGACGGGGTACAGGATCTCGCCTGCGTCACCCGCCGGGGTGACGAGGAGCCGCGGCGGGCCGTCGTGGTGCTCAGCAGTGCTCCGGCCGGCGCGCCTCCCGCCCTCGATGTTCCCATTCTCCATTGCTGTGGTGGGATGCTACCGATCCAGCTCGAGATGATGGTGGACGACCATCCTCCAGAGGCCTTCGAGGTCAGTGAGAGTGCCGGCAGCAATTCGATGTGGACCTACGCGTACCGCTTCGAGCGGGCAGGGTCTCGGTTCCGGCTGGCGAGTGAGAGCAAGAGCGTCCTCGACCGCAACACCGGCATGACCGCAAAGGTCCTCACGCGCTACGAGCGCGGTGTCGGTCGCTCGACGCGCACGGTCTCTCACGACGATGATTCAGAATCACGCTGGGCGGAGTTCCTCAATGTCTACGCGCTGCCCCGGAAGGGCGCGATCAAGCTCGACGGGAATGGGCGGGATGCGGCCTGGCAGCGGGCACCGCGGCTGCCCGTGGGGCGAGCAGACCACATCATCTTCGAGCGGAGCACTCTCGAGACGAACGAAGATCTCTCCTATTCCTTGCGTGCGCTGTGGGACGAAGGCTTCCTGTACCTGTTGATCGAACTCACCGATGACGTCGTCGTGCTCGCGGCTCCGGGGAAGAACGGTGTCCGCCATGACCATGTGGAGCTCTGGTTCGATCGCGCGGGCCCACCATGGGACGAGGCGTTCGCACCTCGGATGGAGCCCGAGCCGGCCAAGACCATTCAACTGGGTCTGGTGCCAATCCGCGGAACCCACAAGGTGCAGGTGCTGCGCTGGTTCCCCGATGAGGGCGACCTGCCGGAAGTGACGGCCGCCTACCGCAAGACCGCGACCGGTTACACGATCGAAGCCCGTTTTCCGCTCGACCTCATCGGCGCGTCGGCCAGCTACGCGGACGAGTTCTATGTGCGCGAGTTGCGCAAGGGACTCGTCAACCTGACGGTCGTCGCCTCGGATGCGGATGACCCGGCGGCACCCCGGCAGGAGTCGATGATTGCCACGTCGAGCCTCAAGCACCGCGGGGCGCCCTTCGAGATGGGGCTGCTCCATCTGATGAAGTCCACGACTCCAGACACGGTGGACGGCGGAAACACCGCCTCTCGTTGAGCCGGGTTCCCGCCTGGGCGCCCGCGCAAGCCGGAGCAGCGCCGGAGGAGGCAGGCACGCCTCTTGTGGCTTCGGCTCTGCTCTCACTGGAGGGAGGCGCTACATCACCGCGACGGGGCGCCGGCGACGGCCGAAGTCTCCTGGCTTCGCGTCGAAGTGGCCCGGAATCCCCGCTCCGCAGTCCGGGCACTTCCCCTCTTCCGTCAGCCGGTACGTGAGGATGTCGTGCCAGTCCCTCACGATGAGCTCCCCGCCGCAGTCCGGGCACAGCGTCGTCTCGCCCGCCGGGTCGTGCGTGTTCCCCGTGTACACGTACCGCAGCCCCGCCCTGCGGGCGATCTCCCTCGCCCGCCTCAACGTCTCCGGTGGCGTCTCCGGGATGTCCCGCAGCTTGTAGTCCGGGTGGAACGCCGTGAAGAACAACGGCACGTCCGGGCCCAGGTGCTTCAGCAGCCACTCGCTCATCGCCCCCACTTCCGCGTCCGAGTCGTTCTTTCCCGGAATCAGCAGCGTGGTGATCTCCAGCCATGTCTTCGTCTCGTGCCGCAGATACTCGAGCGTCTCCAGCACCGGCTTCAGGTGCGCCGCCGTGAGCTGGAAGTAGAAGTCCTCCGTGAAGGCCTTCAGGTCCACGTTCGCCGCGTCCATCTTCGCGTAGAACTCGCGGCGCGGCTCGGCATGCATGTACCCCGCCGTCACCGCCACCGTCTTGATGCCTCGCGCATGGCACGCGTCCGCCACGTCCATGGCGTACTCGGAGAAGATGACCGGATCGTTGTACGTGAAGGCCACGCTCCGGCAGCCGTACTGCTCCGCCGCCCGGGCAATCCCCTCGGGGCTCGCCTCGTCGGTGAGCCGGTCCATCTGCCGGGACTTGGAGATGTCCCAGTTCTGGCAGAAGCGGCACGCCAGGTTGCACCCCGCCGTCCCGAACGACAGCACGCTGCTGCCCGGGTGGAAGTGCGCCAGTGGCTTCTTCTCGATGGGGTCCACGCAGAACCCCGACGAGCGCCCATACGTCGTCAGCACCATCCGGTCGCCCGTGCGCTGACGCACGAAACACATGCCCCGCTGGCCCTCGTGCAGCTTGCAGTCGCGCGGGCACAGGTTGCACTGGATGCGCCCGTCCTCCAACGCATGCCACCAGCGCGCGGGATATTCGCTCTCTTGCATGTCTCCCTCCCCGTGGGGCGGGTCCTTCCCGCCCACCCACAGATGAGGAAACACGGGAGGGAGCATGCAGCCGTCCCGGCCACCGCCCCGGCTCCGGGGCCTGGTTGCCGGGCGGCCAGGTTTCCACCCTGGCCGCCCGGGTGCTCCGCCTGTCCTACGGCTGCACCGGCGCCTGCTCCCAGATGCGGTTGCGCAGCGCGCTCTCGATGAAGGCCAGGTGCCGCTGCTCGTCCGAGTAGTTGCGCTCGATGATGGCGCGCGTCTCGCCGCTCCACTCCATCTCCAGCGCCGCGCGGTACGTCCGGTTGGTCAGCAGCTCGTTGCCCCGCATCGCCTGGAGCGCCGCCTCGTTGCCCATCATCGACGTCACCGCCGTGAATCCCTTGAGGATGAACCCCTTGGCATCCGGCTTCGTCCTCGGCGTGCCGCCCAGCTGCGTCACCACCCTCGACAGGTCCTGGATGTGGCGCTCATGGTCCGCCTGGAACCCCCGCAGGCTCATGCGCAGCGACTCCACGTCGATGCGGTTGATCGCCGCCTCGTACGCCCCCACCGCGTCGTAGTCGAGCGCGATCAGGTCATTGAGCCGCTCGAGCATCTTGTTCAAGTCCATCGCCGCCATGCCGTCCTCCTCCTGTGAGACGCGGGAGCTCCCGCGCCGCGCAAAACTGGGGCGGCGGTGGGGGCGCCTCAAGCGGCCCTGGGGGACAATCCCCTACTTCCCGGACGCGCGGCCGCCCGGCGAGCGGGCAACCCTGGCCCTCCGTGATCCGGTGCGCACCCGGAGTATGAGTCGCACGCGGGTGGAAACTTCCGGACGGAACTCGCGATAATCCCAAATCATGAGGATTCAACGCCCGGGGAGCTCCCCCTCCCGGACCCAGGCCGCCCAGACGGAGCCCACGGTCGCGCAGAGGAACACCGTCCGCTCGCCCGCCACCGCCTCGTCCGCCGCCCCGGCGCGTTCCAGCGATGCCTTCGAGAGCACCACCCGCGCCACGGCCCGGGCGGTCACCCCCGGCCGCACCAACGCCGCCCGCAACCTGCCCGCCGAGATTCCCACCGGCACCCGGGACTACTACCGCAAGCGCTACGACGACTTCGTCCGCCGCAACCCCGGCATGAAGCCGCCCGACTACTACCTGGAGTACGGCCAGAAGTACTGCGACCGCTTCTCCAGCCTCGGGCCCAAGGACCTCACCCCCCAGGGGCTCGAGTGGCGCGACCGCTGCCTCAAGGCCCTCCAGGAGGCCATCGAGACCAGGCGCATGGAGGACCCCGTCGGCTTCGCCCAGCTCGAGCGCGACCCCGAGGCCTTCAAGAAGTTCGCCTACGACTCGCACCCCGACGCCTACGTGCAGTCCGGCCTCTACAACCTGCCCGCGCAGGATCTGCTGAAGATCGGCACCACGCCGGACCTCAAGGACCTGTTCACCCAGGACGGCGTCCGGCAGATCTTCGTCGCGCTGGGCAAGATGCGGCCCGGGGACGTGGTGGACGTGGCCAGGGAGTCCGCCAAGGAGGCGTGGAAGGACGTCAAGAGCACGTTCACCGACCTCATCAAGCTGCCCAAACTTCCCTGGTAACGCGAGGGCTGGCATCTTCGCGCCCGGATTCGAGCTGCCGAGGTTGACGCGTGCCGGAGAAAGACTGGGAGAGGCTGGGAGAGCTGTCCGAGGGACTGAAGGCCGGAGCGGTGGCCGCGAGCCGTGAGGGCTTCGGCCTCATCGGCGCCGTGGCGGAGCCGCCCGGTATCGGCCTGCTGGAGCGGATGAAGGCCCGCCGCGCCTCGATTCATCGCGCCGCCGCCGGGGCCGTGACGAAGGTCTGGGAGGGTCCCGGCTGGATTCAAGCCATGGACTGCCACGGGGCGCTGGCCGTCGCCATTGGCGGCTCGCTCAAGCCCTCGGGCTCGGGCTCGGACTACCACCTGCTGGTGTCCACGGACGGCGGCCAGCAGTGGCAGGGCCGCGGGCTGGTGGGCGCGCCGAGCCTCGGCCAGGTGCTGGCCATCAGCGAGCAGGAGATCTGGGTGCTGGGCGCCTTCTTCCTGGGGCGCACCACGGACGGCGGCGCCTCGTGGATGGAGCTGGAGCTCGAGGGCGAGCGCAACCCGCACACCGAGCGGCTGCGGCGTGTCGAGGGCGGCGTGGCGCTGCTGGGCCGGACGCTCTCCGTCAGCACGGACGGTGGCGCCACGTGGAGCCAGCTGAACGTGGGCGCGGCCCGCGTGGTGGACGTGGACGGGGCCTTCGTGGCCGCGGTGGTGGACGGACAGGCCCGCGTGGGCGAGCGCCAGGGCTCCGGGGTGCGTTGGCTGGAGCCGCTGCCCCAGGGCCGTGAGCCGCTGCGGCTCGTGGCCGCGGACGGCGTGCTGCGCCTGCTCACCCGCGGGGTGGACCCCTCGAAGGGCGCGGACCCGGCGCTCCACGTGAGCGAGGACGGGGGCCTCACGTGGGCGAGCTACTCGCTGCCGCTCGGGCCCCAGGTGGACATCGCCGGCCGCGAGTGGGGCGTTGGCGTGGACATCCGCGGTGGCGTCTACGGCCGCGTGGGGTGAGAGGGTCTCCGGACCGGGAGACCCTCCGTCCCGCCCCTCTCCCCGGAAGGAGAGGGGGCTGGAGGTGGGGATGCGTGGGGACTAGAGCGGCACCTGCTCCCGGGCCGGGTCGGTGATGTAGCCGGTGCCCGCGGCCACCAGCTTCGCCATCAGCCGGTCCATGCCGTTGGAGCGCGAGAAGGCCATCTCGTTCTTCGTCACGCCCACCAGGGTGAGCAGCTGCACCTTGCCCGACTCGAGCTGGAAGTGCGTGGGGCGCGAGGGGTCGATCACGAAGACGAAGCCGTTGAGCTGCGTCTCACCGCCCGTGAGCGTGCCCTCCACCGGGTAGCGGTGCCCCACCGCGAATGCCCGCATGCACACCAGGTTGTAGGCCATCATGTCCAGCAGCCGGAGCACCGGCCACTTCGCCTCCTCCGTCGTGTGGATGACCATCTCGTACCCGACACCGCTGGGGGAGTTGGGGTCGACTTCCTCTCCCGGGGCCAGCGTGATGGGGTTGGACAGGCCACTCGTCACGTACGTCCAGTAGGGGTACTCGGGACTCGGCGGCGCCACGCGCACGCCCATGCCTCCCCAGTTCGGGTCCAGCTCCTTCACCTCGGCCAGCTCGCTCTCGAGCCAGGCCTCCAACGCACCAGTCTGCTCCAGCGTGTAGACCTCTTCGCTGATGGTCCCGAAGAGCTTCGGGTACTCCACCTCGTCACGATCCGCCCAGCAGTCCTCATACCACTGGCAGAAGGCCTCATCCGTCTCAGGCGCTTTCATAGCCAGGGGACTCTAACGGGTTGTTCCCTCGCGATTCACTTTTCCTGCACGTGGAATGTCCGCTCCCTGGGTGGGCAACCTCCTTCCCACTCCATGGCGCACCGCTTCCCAACCCCGGGCAGGCAGGCAGGCACCCCTGTTGCACGCTGTACCCATGAGGCGACCGTTGGTGGACGAAGTGGGCACCGGGGCGCCCGGTATGGGTCGTGAAGGGGAACGGAGGGACGAGCAGCCAGGGCGCTCGGGTCCACACCTGGAGGAGCGACATGCAGAGGGGATGGAAGGCCGCGGCCATGGCCGTGGTGCTGGCGGGGGCGGGGGCGGCGAGTGCTCACGAGTTCACCTGTGACAAGCGCGTCCAGGTGAAGGGAGAGGGGCAGGGCACCCCGGGCGAGGCCCCCCGGGTGACGAAGTTTCCGGCCACGCTGCGCTTCCACTACAAGCTGAGGAACGTCCACCCCACGGGGGAGTCGGTGGCGGACCTCGTGGAGGACCCGCTGCTGGCGCGCTACGGCTTCGGCACGCCGTTCCCCACGCCGATGGGGGTGGGGGTGGGGGAGTCGCGCGACGCCACCTTCGAGCTGAAGCTGGACACGCCCGAGGCCTGCCAGGCGCTGGCGGCCAGTGACGGGCGGGTGGATGACAGCTTCGACAGCGCGCTCCGGGTGAAGTGGGCCCTGGGCGAGACGCAGTGCGCCGCGCGCGTCACCTGCTGCGAGCCCTTCGTGGACTGCGAGCTGACGTGTCCGCCGGACGACCCCGGCTGCGTGGAGACGCCGAGCCCGGTGGCGCCGGGGCCCTCGCGCAACGCGGGCTTCTTCAAGGTGCACGAGCAGGCGCTGCAGCAGTGTCTCGCGGGGGGCGGCCTGGAGCTGGGCGTGGCGCGGGTGGAGTCGCTGGAGCAGGCGCTGGGCCTGCTGTGGGCGAGCCCCGGCCTGGACCGCCATGGCGGGGTGCGCACCGAGACGGACGCCCTGCGCTTCGAGCTGGCGCGCGAGGCGCTGGTGGCCACCTGCAACGAGCGGCTCTTCGGGGCCAGTGAGAAGCGGGGCCGGGCGCTGGACGCGGCGCTGCGCACCCTGGGGGGCACCTCGGGGGAGACGGGGCTGGAGCGGCTGGTGCGGGAGCTGGGCCGCCACAATGACGCGGGGCTCGGCAAGCCGCTGCCCGGGGGCTTCGACGCGGGGCGGGCCACGCCGGCTCACGCGGCCCGTATCGCCGTGGATCCGCTGGAGCCGGGCCGCCGGTAGGCCCCTGCCTTCACACACCTTCCAGGAGAACATTCACCATGAAGAAGCTCATGCTGTCGGTGGTGGGCGCGGTGGCGCTCGGGCTCGGGGGCTGCGGTGGCGCGTCCCGGACGGAGACGACGGGCCCGGGCCCGGACTTTCCCGCGGACGCGCAGGGCCAGCGCTTCGAGCTGCGCCTCAAGGGGGTGAACAATCCGGGGTATGACTCGGCGCTGGTGCAGGTGCGCCGCATCTCCGTCACCACGGTGGAGGGGGAAGCGCTGCCGGTGCGCCTCAAGTCCCGCTTCCCGATGGAGCTCACGCACCCGGAGCAGGCGCACCTGGTGGGCCTCTTCCTCGTGCCCGAGGGCGTGGAGCGGGTGAAGGTGGAGGTGACGTTCGACGACTTCGGTGGTTACGAGGCGTCGTCGGAGGGCGGAGTCATCGACACGCGGGTGGCGCCGCTGCGCTTCGAGGCGCCGCTGGCGTACCTGTCCGAGCACGGCCGCGCGGTGGTGCACCTGGATTTGAAGCAGTCGCTCCAGACGCAGGGGGAGGCCAAGCTGCTGCTGCCGAGCCTGGACGTGCGTTACTGAGCACCATTCCCTCTCTCCGCACCATCCCCTCTCCCCTCGGGAGAGGGGAAATATCAACCCGTCATGGGCCAGGGCTTGAGACCGGCGAGCTGCTCGGCCTGCTCGACGGCGGGCTTCAGGTGCGCGTGCTCGCGCCGCAGGAAGTCGCGCACCGCCCTGTCCAGTGTCTCGTCGAAGAGCAGGTGCGCGCTGTGCACCGCCGTGGGCTCGAAGCCCCTCGCAATCTTGTGCTCTCCACCCGCCCCGGGCTCGAACACCTTGCGCCCCGCCTGGATGCACTCGTCCACCGAGTGGTACAGGCACACGTGGAAGTGCAGGAACGGGTGCTCCTCGTGGCACCCCCAGTACCGCCCATACAGCCGCTCGGCCGTGACGAGGTTGAACGCCCCGGCGATCACCTTCCCCTGGTGCTCGGCCTGCACCAGCTCCACCATCTCCGGCAGCGAGCGGAAGGCGCGTACGAAGAAGTCCTCGTTGAGCTGCACCTGGCCCCACGGCCCCCGGCTCTCGCACGTGGCCTCGTAGAAGCCATAGGCGCGCCGGGCGTGCTCGAGCCCCAGCTCCTGGCCTCGCACCGTGCGGATGAGGATGCCCTGGTTGGCCGCGGCCCCGCGCTCGCGCTTGAGCTGCGAGCGGCGCTTGGAGTCGAACCGCGCCAGGTAGTCGTCGTAGCTGCGGTAGCCCGGGTTCTTCCAGTGGAATTGCAGGGTAATCCGCCGCGCCAGCCCCTGCTCCTCGAGCAGCTCCGCCTCGTCCTCACGGGGGTAGAGGAAATGCACGGAGGAGCAGCCTCCCTCGCGAGCGCTCTCGATGGCGGCCTGGATGAGCGCGAGCCGCAGTGGGCCCACCTCCTCCCCGGCGGCGATGAGGAAGCGCGGGCTGGTGGCCGGCGAGAGCGGGGCGCCGACGACGAGCTTGGGGTAGTACTCGATGCCGAGCCGCTCGGCGGCGCCGGCCCAGGAGAAGTCGTAGATGTACTCGCCCATGCTGTGGTGCTTGCGGTAGGCGGGCGAGGCGGCGACCAGCCGTTTCCCTCGCCAGAGCGTCAGGTGCTGGGGCTCCCAGCCCGTCTCCAGCCGGGCGCTGCCACTCTCCTCCATGGCGGACAGCCACGCATGGCGGATGAACGGAGGCGCATCGGGCCCGGCGAGAGCGTCCCAGGCGGCGGCGGGGACATCGGTGATGGACTCGAGGATTCGGAGGCGGAGGTCGGCGGCCACGAGGACTCCTTCTAACGCGGGCACGGCGCGCTCGCCGCGCAACCTTACCTGAAGGGCAGGGTAGCGGACGGAGTGTGGAATCGGATGGCCGCAACCTGGGGAATCAATGGACAATTCGTCCATGAAGCAGTCCTCCGATGGCGCGGCACCCCCGGCTCTCGTCCCCTCCATTCCCGGCTACCAGGTGGGCGCGCTGCTCCACGCGAGCGCGAGGTCCCTGCTCTACCGGGCACGCCGTCTGCGAGACGAGGCCCCCGTCATCCTCAAGCTGCTGCGCGCCGAGCGGCCCTCGTTCTCCGAGCTGCTCCAGTTCCGCAACCAGTACACCATCACGCGCGGTCTCCAGCTCCGGGGCGTCGTCTCGCCCCTGGCGCTCGAGCGCTGCCACAACGGCTTCGCCATCATCATGGCGGATGCGGGGTACGTCTCGCTGGAGGACTACCGGGAGACCCATCCGCTCACCGTGCGGCAGGTGCTGGAGATCGGCATCTCCCTGGCCGAGACGCTCGAGGGGCTCTACCAGCACCGCGTCATCCACAAGGACCTCAAGCCGCACAACATCCTCATCCACCCCGAGACGCGCGATGTCCAGCTGACGGACTTCAGCATCGCCTCGCGGCTGCCCCGGGAGTCCCAGACGCTCGAGAGCCCGGAGCTCATCGAGGGGACGCCGGCCTATATGTCTCCCGAGCAGACCGGGCGGATGAACCGGGGCATCGACTACCGCACCGACTTCTACTCGCTCGGCGTGACGCTCTACGAGCTGCTCACCGGCCAGCTTCCCTTCCAGGCCACCCACCCGCTGGAGCTCGCCCACTGCCACCTGGCGCGTCCCCCGCTGCCGCCGCGCGAGCTCAACCCCGCCATCCCGGAGATGCTCGAGCGCATCGTGCTCAAGCTCATGGCCAAGGCGGCCGAGGAGCGCTACGCGAGCGCCTACGGGCTCCGGCATGATCTGCGCACCTGCCTCGACGCCCTGCGCGAGCACGGGAGCGTCCCGGCCTTCGAGCTGGCGCGGCGCGACGTCTCCGACCGGTTCCTCCTCCCGGAGAAGCTCTACGGCCGGCGCGAGGAGGTGCGCACGCTGCTCCAGGCGTTCGACCGGGTGTGCCAGGGGCACATGGAGTTGCTGCTGGTGGCGGGTGCCTCGGGCATCGGCAAGACGGCGGTGGTACACGAGCTCCACAAGCCCGTCGTCCGCTCCCGGGGCTTCTTCGTCTTGGGCAAGTTCGACCAGCTCGGGCGGAGCATTCCGTACTCGGCCCTGGTGCAGGCGCTCTCCAGCCTGGCGCGGCAGCTCCAGTCGGAGAGCGGCGAGCGGCTCGAGGCGTGGAAGCAGCGGCTGCTGGAGGCCCTGGACGGAGAGGGGCGGGTGATGGTGGACGTGCTGCCGGAGCTGGAGTGCATCCTCGGCCCGCAGGCCGAGGTGGAGGAGCTGGCGCCCGCCGCCGCGCAGCAGCGCTTCCACCGGCTCTTCCTGCGGCTCGTCCGCGTGTTCGCGACGGAGGAGCACCCGCTCGTGGTGTTCCTCGATGACCTGCAGTGGGCGGACCCGGCCTCGCTGAAGATGTTGCACCTGCTGGCCACCGAGCCAGGCTCCGCGCGGCTGCTGGTGATTGGCGCCTACCGGGACAACGAGGTGACGGCGGCCCACCCCCTCCAGCGCACGTTGGAGGAGATCCTCCAGGCGGGCGTGCCGGTGCACCCGATGATGCTGGCGCCGCTGACGGAGGGGGCGGTGAACGAGCTGGTGGCGGAGACGCTCTCGTGCTCGCTGGAGCGGGCCCGGCCCCTGACGGAGCTCCTCTACCAGAAGACCCTGGGCAACCCCTTCTTCACCGCCCAGTACCTCAAGCTCCTCTTCCAGCAGGGCCTGGTGAGCTACGACGCCACGGCGCACATGTGGCAGTGCGACCTCGCCCAGGTGCGCGCGCTGTCCGTGTCCGCGGACGTGGTGGAGTTGCTCGCCGGGCAGCTCCAGCTCCTGCCGGAGGAGACGCGCGAGGTGCTCGAGCTCGCCGCGTGCATCGGCAGCCGCTTCGACCTGGCGACGCTCTCCCGGGTGCATGGGCAGTCCGAGCCGGAGACGGCCGTGGCGCTGTGGCACGCGCTGCTGGAGGGCTTCATCCTCCCCACGTCGGAGGTCTACAAGTTCTACCAGGAGCCCCTGGGCCTGGAGCAGGCGGGCGTGGAGCCCCGCTCGGCGCGCTACCGCTTCCTGCACGATCGGGTGCAGCAGGCGGCGTACTCGCTCATCCCGGAGGCGGAGCGGCGGCGGACCCACCTGGAGATCGGCCGGCGCCTGCTCGAGACGGCCTCCGCGCAGGAGCGGGAGGAGCAGCTCTTCGACATCGTCAACCACCTCAACCTCGCCCGGACGCTCCTGGTGGAGGGGACGGAGCGCCGCGAGCTCGCGGGGCTGAACCTGCGGGCCGGCAGGCGGGCCCTGGCGTCCACCGCGTATGACGTGGCCCGGGAGTACCTGGAGGCGGGCCTGTCGCTCCTGGCGCCGGAGAGCTGGCGGACGGACTACGCGCTGACGCTCGCCCTTCACGAGGAGGCGGCGAGCGCGGCGTGGCTCAGCAAGCGCTTCTCCCGTCAGGACGAGCTGGTGGACGCCGTGCTGTCCCACGCGCAATCGGTGCTGGACCGCGTACGCGTGTACGAAATCCGCATCCAGACGGCGGTGGCCCAGGAGCGGCTCGCCTACGCGCTCGAGAGCGGGCTGCACGTGCTGAAGCAGCTGGGGGTGGAGTTCCCGGCGGCGCCCCGGTCCGAGGACGTTCAGCGGGCGCTCGAGGAGGTCCGTGCCGCGGTGGGGGAGGGCCCGCCGGAGCGCTTCCTCTCCCTGCCCCAGATGACGGATGCCGGATTGCTCGCGGCGGTGCGGCTCATGACCCTGCTGGCGCCCCCCGCGTACCAGACGAGGCCCGAGCTGTTGCCGCTGCTCGTCTTCCGCACGGTGGTGCTGACCATGCGCCATGGCGTCGCGCCCATCGCGGCCTCCACCTTCGCGATGTTCGGGCTCATCCTCTGCGGGGTGTTCGACGAGCTCGACGCGGGCTACCAGGCCGGCCAGCTGGCGCTGAAAATCCTGGAGCGCTTCGACGCCCGGGAGCCCCGCGCGAAGACGCTCTACGTGGTCAACGCGATGACGATCCCCTGGAAGCGCCACGTGCGGGAGACGCTGAAGCCCCTGCTGGACGCGCACGCCAGCGGGCTGGAGACGGGGGACCTCGAGTTCATGGGGTGGGCGGCGGACTTCTACTGCCACCACTCGTTCCTGCTGGGGCGGCCGCTCGGCCCCCTCACCGGGGAGATGGACGAGTACCGCGAGGTCCTCGTGCACCACCACCGCGCCGTGACGCTCCGGCAGTACGCGGTGTACCAGCAGGCGGCGTTGAACCTCTCGGGCGAGGGGGAGACGCCCTGGCACCTGGTGGGGCGCGCGTGGAACGAGGACGAGCTGCTCCCGCGCTACCTGGCGGACGGCGACGGCACGGCCACCTGCATCGCGTACGTGAACAAGCTGATGCTGGCCTACCTCTTCGGGCGGTACCGGCTGGCGGTGGAGAGCGCCGACGCGGCCGAGCCCTTCCTGCCGGCGGTGGCGGCCCAGCTCCTCGTTCCGCGCTACTTCTTCTTCGACTCCCTGGCGCGGCTCGCCCTGCTGCCCGAGCTGGACGAGGCGGCGCGGAGCCCGGCGCTGGAGCGGGTCGCCGCCAACCAGCGGCGCATGGAGCGCTGGGCCCGCTCGGCGCCCATGAACTTCCTCCACCCGTACCACCTGGTGGAGGCCGAGCGCTGCCGGGTGCGCGGCGCCCGCGCCGAGGCCCTGGAGCACTACGACCGGGCCATCGCGCTCGCCCGGGAGCACGACCAACCCAACGACGAGGCGCTCGCCCACGAGCTGGCCGCCCGGTTCTTCCTCGAGTGGGGCCTGGGGCACCGCGCGAGGCCGCACCTGCACGATGCGTATGAAGCCTGCTCGCGCTGGGGAGCGCACGCCCTGCTGCGCCACCTCACCGCCCGCTACGCCGAGCAGGGCCTGCCCGCCCATCCCCCCGGGAGCCACGAGCCGCACGCCTCGGGTGAGACACGGACCGATCTGGCCCTGTTGGATCTCCAGAGCGTCCTGGCGGCCTCGCGGGTGTTCTTCTCGGAGATGAACCTGGACCGGCTCCTGGAGCGCGTGGTGGTCATCCTCTGCGAGAACGCCGGGGCCCAGCGCTGCGTGCTCCTCCGGGAGGAGCGGCAGCACCTCTCCATGGTGATGGAGCACACCGCCCTCACGAAGGAGACCCACCGCTACGCATCGGGCACGCCCGCGGGCGCCGACCACGTACCGGCCTCGCTCGTGCGCCTCTCCATCCGGGCGCAGCAGCCCATGCTGGTGCAGGACCTGTCGCGCGACGACTTCCTGCGCGACGACCCCTACGTCCACCGCCAGTCGCCCCGCTCCGCCCTGTCGATGCCCCTCTTCCACCAGGGCCGGCTGCTGCTCGTCGTCTACCTGGAGAACAACCTGGCCCCGGGCGTCTTCACCTCCCGGCACCTGCAGATCCTCACGCTGCTGGCCTCGCAGCTCGCGCTCTCGCTGGAGAACGCGGCGCTCTACGGCAGCCTGGAGCAGCGCGTCCGCGAGCGCACGAGCGAGCTGGAGTCGGCCCACAAGCAGCTCGTGGACATGGCCCACCGCGCGGGCATGGCGGAGATCGCCAGCGGGGTGCTGCACAACATCGGCAACGCGCTCAACTCGCTGGTGGTGACCACCGAGAGCCTCACCCACGACGTGGCCCACCTGCCCGTGGACCAGTTGAAGAAGAGCGCCCGGTTGTTGCTGGAGCGCGAGCAACGCTCCGCCACGCCCGAGCCGGACCCCCGGGTGCGGCTGCTCCCCGAGTACCTCGACAAGCTGGGGGACCGGTTGCGGCGGGACGGGGACCTCATGCTCGAGGACCTGCGGTCCATGAAGGCCAACCTCGAGCAGATTGGAGCGACCATCCACGTGCAGCAGGCGTACGCCCATGGCCCGCGGCTCGTGGAGCCGGTGGACGTGCCGGCGCTCATCGAGGACGCGCTCCGCATGCAGCAGTCCTCGCTCACCCGGCACCAGGTGCGTGTCGAGCGGGACCTGGCGCGGCTGCCCGTCGTCTCGCTCGAGCGGCACAAGGCGCTGCACATCCTGGTCAACCTCATCAGCAACGCGAAGCAGGCGCTGCAGGACGTGGGGCGGGAGGACAAGTGCCTGCGCATCGAGGCGCGCCCCTGTGCGCCGGGGCGCTTCCAACTGGTGGTGCGCGACAACGGCGTGGGAATCGCCGCGGAGGACCTGCAGCGCGTCTTCCAGTTCGGCTTCACCACGCGCCCGGGGAGCCTGGGCTACGGGCTGCACTGGGCCGCCAACACCGCCCGGGAGATGGGGGGCGCCCTGGTCGCCGCCAGCGAGGGGCCCGGGCGGGGCTCGAGCTTCACCCTGGAGCTGCCGGTGGCCGGCCCCTCCTCGGTCGCGCAGCTCCGCGAGACCGCCTGAGCCTCTCCGGACGGGGTGCTCACGGGGGCGCTGGAATCGTTCAAAATCCTACATCGTGGGTTTTTTCGCGAGATGTAGGGATTGGACCCAGCCCCCTGATGAATGGATAAGCCGGGCTTCCCGGGAGCCGGGAGAGAACCGTCCCGCGGAAACCATTCAGACGAAGCACCCCTTGCCGAGGAGCAACACATGAGGACGACGAAGTTCGGTGCGGTTGCCTTGATGTTGGTGTGTGCCACGCCCGCGTTCGCGGAGGCCCCCGCGAAGGAGAAGGAGGTGTGGATCTCCATTGGTACGGACGCGCTGGAGTCGGCGCGGACGTCGTTCAAGGGGCAGGAGCCGGAGTTCGGAGCGGTGGCGCGCGAGAAGGACGGGGTGGCGGTGCTGCGCGTGCGCGAGTCGCAGCTGGAGAAGCTGTCCAAGGTGATGCACGACAAGCTCAACCGGTGCGCGGGCTTCATCACCCATGACACCGAGGAGCAGGCGCTGGCGGCGGTGGAGCAGGGCCTCGCGGCGCAGTCCGTGGCGGCGCTGATCAGCTACACCATCGACAACGGCACGGCGGTCAACTCGCTGATGTCGGCGGTGGCGGAGAGCAACATCCGCAGCACCATCACCTCGCTGTCGACGAACTGGACGACGCGCCGCTACAACCTGCAGTCGGGCATCGACGCGGCCACGTGGCTCAAGAGCCGGTGGACGACGCTGGCCAGCGGGCGCTCGGACATCACGGTGGCCAACTTCGTGCACCCGACCACCACCTCGCCGCAGCCCTCCGTCATCCTCACCATCCAGGGCACCTCGCTGCCGAGCGAGGTGGTGGTGCTCGGCGCGCACCTGGACTCCATCAACGGCAGCGGCTCGTCCTATGCGGCGCCGGGCGCGGACGATGACGCCTCGGGCGTGGCCGCGCTCACCGAGGTCATCCGCGTGGCCGTGGCCAAGGGCTACCGGCCGGCGCGCACGGTGAAGTTCATGGCCTACGCCGCCGAGGAGATCGGCCTGCGGGGCTCGGGGGCGATCGCCTCCAACTACAAGAGCACCGGTGTCAACGTGGTGGGCGTGCTGCAGCTGGACATGATCAACTACCGGGGCTCCAGCTACGACATCGTCATGGTGTCCGATTACACCAACGCCTCGCAGAACACCTTCATCCGCAACCTCATCACCAGGTACCTGCCGGGCGTGACCGCGACGAGCACCACGTGCGGCTACGGCTGCTCGGACCACGCCTCCTGGTACAACCAGGGCTACCCGGCCTCCATCCCCTTCGAGGCGCTCATGGGCCAGGACAACCCGTACATCCACACCACGAGCGACACGCTCGCGCAGACGGCCGGCACGGCGACCAACTCGGTGAAGTTCACCAAGCTCGCCGCCGCCTACATGGCCGAGCTGGCCAAGGGCACCACGTCCATCGCCCTGCAGGCCGAGGACGCCGAGGCCAGCCGGTAGTTCCGGTGAAGCCGTGGTGAACACCACCCCGGTGCCGTGGCCTCGCGAGGAGCCGCGGCCCGGGGTGTGCCGTTTCAGCCCTTCTTGGGCTCCGGGCCGAGCGCGCGCTGGATGACGGGCGTGAGGTCCGCCGCGCGCATCGCATCCAGCGCCAGATCCCATCGGCCCTCGGCGCACAGGCCGCTCAGGCCGCCTTCCTCGTAGGCCTCCCGGGCCGCCAACATCAGGGCTTCACGCACGGCCTGGGCCACCGCGTGGGCGGCCTCGTCGCAGCGCTTGCACTCGAGCTCGATGCCCAGACGGCTGCGCCGGCCCTCTTCCGTGAGGATCCACGGGCGTTCCATCCACGGTGGGTCATGGCGCATGTGCTGCCGGTGGCCACACGCCAGGTCGGCGACCTGGTGGTTCTCCTCATCGAGGTGGAAGCCGGTGATGGGCTGCTTCATGGGGGGTTGCCGGCCTTGATCCACTGGGCGAGCACGAGCGCCTCGGCCGTGGAGATGCGGCCGGTGAAGCTGGGCATCAGCGTTCCGGGCTTGACCTTCTGGGGGTCGAGGATCCACATGGCGACCACTTCCGGCGCCTTGTCGCGCGACCTGGCGAGGACGGCGGAGTAGGCCCGGCCCGGTCCATGGCAGGCCGTGCAGCCGAGGGAGGAGAAGAGCTGCTCCGGGGACCGCGCGTCGGCGGCGGGCGGCTCGCTGCCCTCCTGCTGCTGGGCCGTGGGCGTGGGGGCCTGCGGCGAGGGAGAGGCCGGAGCGGGGGAGTCCTTGAAGACGGTGGCCGCGCCAGGGCTCGAGGGGGGCTTCTCCTGCCGCTCGGAGCAGGCGGAGAGGGCGAGGAGGGCCATCGACAGGGACGCGGTGCGCGCCAGCGGGCCGGAGGTGTGCTTGCGGTTCGAGGTCGTTCCCATGAGGGCCTCTCTACCGTCCCATGACCGGGAGCGCCATGGCCGGGTGGGTCCTGGCTCGCCGAAGCTCCTGTCTCCGGACAGTGCGTGATAGGGAGGGCCGCGCATCGGGAGGAGCAACCAGCATGGAGCGCGCGGACATCGTCGCGTTGGACAAGCGGTACGTGTGGCACCCCTACACCGCGATGGACGAGTACATCGCGAGCACGGACCCGTTGGTGGTGGTGCGCGCCGAGGGCCCGTACCTCCATGACGCGGACGGCACACGTTACCTGGACGCCAACGGCTCGTGGTGGGTGTCCACGCTGGGCCACCGGCACCCGAGGCTGGTGCGCGCGCTCACCGAGCAGGCCGGCACCTTCCCGCACACCTCGCTCGCGGGCGTGACGCACGAGCCCGCGGCACGGCTGGCACAGGAACTGGTCGCGCTGGCGCCGGGGGCCGGACGCACGGACCTGCCGGCCGGGGAGCGGCTCTCGCGCGTCTTCTACTCGGACAACGGGAGCACGGCGGTGGAGGTGGCCATCAAGATGGCGGCGCAGCACTGGGCGCAGAACGGCCGGCCCCGGCGCACGCGCTTCATCACGCTCTCGGGCGCCTTCCACGGCGAGACGATGGGCTCGACGAGCGTGGGCGGGGTGCAGCTGTTCCGCGACATCTTCGGGCCGCTGCTCTTCGACGTGGTGCACGTGCCGTCCCCCGCGGAGCCCGAGGGCTGGGAACGCGCCTTCGCCCGGGTGGAGGCCACGCTGCGCGAGCACCCGGACGAGATCGCCGCCGTCATCCTTGAGCCCGTCATTCAAGGCGCGGCGGGCATGCAGGTGTACGCGCCCGAGTTCCTCCGGGCGGTGCGCGAGGCCACGCGGGCGGTGGACACCTTCCTCATCGCCGACGAGGTCTTCACCGGCCTGGGGCGCACGGGGGCGCGCTTCGCGTGCGACCTGGCGGGCGTGGTGCCGGACCTGCTGTGCATGGCGAAGGCGCTGTCCGGAGGGCTGATGCCCTTCGCGGCGACGCTGGCCACCGAGCGGGTATTCGCGGGCTTCGGCGGAGGGCGCGAGCGGGCGCTGTATTACGGGCACTCGTACTGCGGCAACCCGCTGGGCGCGGCGGTGGCGCGCGAGGTGCTCGCGGTGTACCGGGACGAGGACGTGCTGGGGCAGGTGACGCGCAAGGCGCCGAAGGTGAAGGCCGCCTTCGAGCGGATGGCGGCGACGATTCCCGGGGTGACGCAGCCGAGGGCCATCGGCATGGTGGGGGCGGTGGACATCGGCGGGGGCGGCTACCTGGCGCGGGGAGGCTGGCGCGTGTACGAGGCCGCCCGGCGCCGCGGGCTGTACCTGCGCCCCCTGGGAGACACGGTGTACGTGGCCCCCGCGCTCAACATCCCGGACGCCGCCCTGGACGAGCTGCTCGCCGGGGTGGAGGCCAGCCTCCGCGAGGTGGCGGCCGGCCGGGCCTGAACCCTTCCCAACTGGTCCGATGGTCGGACCCGTCGGAGACCTTCGACTCCGGAGACCCCATGTCCCGTTTCGCGCTGTTCCTGCTGCTCACCACGCCGTTCCTCGGTTGCGCGGCGGGCTCTTCCGTCCAGCGGACCGAGGCTCCGCCCACCGCCACCGCCACCGCCACGTCCACGACGGGCCTCTCCTCGGGCGCCGAGCTCGATGCGCTCACCATCCCGGCGCTGCCCGACTGGGTGGACAAGTACGCCGGCCCGAACGAGGAGGAGCGCCGCTTCTTCAACATCAGCCGTCTGATGGAGCGCTTCCAACTCGCCCGGGTGCAGGCCGTCGAGCTGCAGAACCACTACCGCGACCTCATCCGCTCCCAGCCCGCCCCCGCGCCCGTGGACGCCTTCAACACCGCCCTCGAGCGCGTCCGCCGCGGTGAGCTCGAGAGCCGCCTCCAGCCCGAGGCGCTCGCCAAGGCCCGCTTCATCGTCGTCTTCGACCTCGATGAGACGCTCCTCAGCCAGTACTACCCGGCCCAGGTGGGCGAGGCCTGTCATGATCTCGCGGTCCCGAAGAAGGACGGCGTCCGCTACGTGAAGCTCGTCCCCGGCTGGCAGCAGGCCTTCGAGCGCATCCAGGCGCTCGGCGGAGCCATCGTCCTCTTCTCCGCCAACGTGGACGCGCCCACCCTCGAGCTCCTCGCGAACTGGAAGCTCGGGGGCGTCCCGCTCACCGAGCACCCCGCCATCGCCGGCATCCTCACCAACAGCTACCTCGTCCTGCAGGAGAAGTCCGAGGGCGTGAGCGATCCGAAGAAGGGCAACCCCGTGCGCGAGCCGTCCAAGGACCTTCGCGTCTTCGACGAGTCGCTGCGCCGGGTCATCATCGTGGACGACAACCCGACGCGCCTCTTCCAGATGCGCAACGCCCGCGTCTTCAAGAAGTTCGAGGCCGAGTCCTTCTGCACCACCAGCGACCCGGCGCTGCGCCGCGCCTTCGAGCAGGCCCTGCCCACCGTCGTCCAGGAGCTCGAGGACTCGGTCCGGGACATGGACGCGCGGGGCGTTCCGTTCGCCGAGGCCTATCTGCCCTACACGTCGCTCGGACAGGTCACCGTGCGGTTCCTCGTGGACAGCGGCGGCTTCGATCGGGCGCGGGCCATCGAGTACGTCCGCCGCCATCCCCAGGTGGTGGACCCCCGTTACTGAGCGTCCGTTGCAATGGAGTTCGCCCCGGGGCGTACTTCATGCAGACTGGGGTCTCATTCCAGAGCAAACGAGGACAGCATGTTCGGTCTGTTTTTGTTGATCATCATGGGTCTGGTGGCGGGGCTGATCGCCCGCGCCGTCATGCCCGGCCGCCAGCCGATGGGCTTCATCGCGACCACCCTGCTGGGCATCGCCGGCTCGTTCATGGGCGGCTTCCTTGGCTCCATCGTCTCGGGGCACAGCTGGCGCCTGATGCAGCCCAGCGGTTTCATCGGCTCCATCATCGGCGCCATCGTGCTGCTGTGGTTGGGGCGGAAGCTGGGCTGAGAAAGAGGTAGGCACACAACCCGCCATGGTGTAGGCTAATGAGGCCAGCCTAGAGCCATGAGCGGAAGTGATGAGTGACCGGATGCGGCACTCATGACGTCGCGCGCCAGGGACTGGCGTTCTGACTCATTTTTCCTGTAAGTGCGCCCGTGACAGCCCGCCCGCGGGGGAACCCCTCCAAGGCACGCCGCGGGAAGCGAGGCTGCGAACGACTGCGCGCGTCCTCGGAGTGCGGAACCCCTCCAAGGTCAAACCCCGAGGACGCGCGCAGCCAGCAGTTTCCCACCTGTGCGGTCAGATGCAAGCGCGAGGTGATGGAAACGCAACCCTTGGACGCCAGTTCGCGCGCAGTGCGTCCCGTCTCCTCTGGCGGAGGGGTACCGTCGAGGCTTTCCCAAGACCCGAGACAGGACCTGTGCGGGTATGCGAGGAGGCTCATGGGTACGGTGACGATGGTGCTGGTGGCGTGGTTGCTGACGGGGACACCCGAGGCGGGTGGGGCTGCCACTGCAGCCGGGTCTTCCGGCACGTTCGTGGCGAAGACGCTCACCGTGCGAGGAGAGACGTACGTGTACTCGGTGTACCTGCCACCGGGTTACCGCAGTGGGCCGAAGTGGCCGGTGATTCTGGCGCTGCACGGAGCGGGCTCGCGGGGGACGGATGGGCAGCTGCCGAGGACGCAGAGCCTGGCGGAGGCGGCGCGGGTGCACCCGGAGCGCTACCCGGCCGTGCTGGTGCTGCCGCAGTGTCCGCCCGACAAGGACTGGAGTGGGGACGTGGCGGACTTCGCGCTCGAGGCGCTGGAGCGCTCCATCCAGGAGTACGGGGGAGACCGCACGCGGGTGTACCTGGCGGGCCAGTCGATGGGAGCGCGGGGCGTGGTGCAACTGGCCGGGCGCTACCCGGAGCGTTTCGCGGCGGTGGTGGCCGTGGCCGGGCGCTACCCGGATCGCGAGATGGTGGGCAAGCTCAAGGGGCTGCCCCTGTGGATGTGGCACGGAGACGCGGACGCGGTGGTGCCCGCCTCCGAGAGCCGCTCCCTCGTGGAGCAGCTGAAGGCCTCGGGCAACGACTCGGTGCGCTACACCGAGCTGTCCGGCCTGGGCCACGACATCTTCGACACCGTGTACATGGACGAGGCCGTGAGCACCTGGCTGCTCAAGCAGAAGCGCGGGAAGTAGGACGCGCACGCGGGGGGGGGGGATGGGGTGGGAACGGCAGCGGCGAGTGCTGGTGTCTCGTCCCACCTCTCCACTAGGTAAAATGCGTTGTGCGACCACCGTTGAGTCGGAGTCGTTGGCCCGGCACGCGGATACGGTTACGGTGGTACCCGAGCCATGTACCTGACGCGATTCCGCATCGAGAACATCCGCGCCATCCAGAAACTGGACTGGCAGATCCCTCTGCAGCGAGCTCCGGGCTGGCACGTCATTCTAGGTGACAACGGTTCCGGAAAGTCCTCGGTGTTGCGCTCTATCGCCCTGGCTTTGGTGGGACCTGATGATGTCGATGCGCTCCGTCAGGATTGGGGGCGTTGGCCCAGGGAGCGCAAGTCACCGGGGGTAATTGATCTAACGCTGATTCCAGACTCGAAGCTCGACAAATTCGAAGGTAGGGTTTCCGAAAAGCATGCACATAAGTTGAAGATCACTCTTGCTCTGACCTCGGCTTTTAGCGGCCGGATTCGGCCTATGCCATTGATTTTTGACGGGCCAGAGTACAGGATTGACCCAAGTAAGCACGTCTGGAGCGGTAGGTCGGGCTGGTTCTGTGCCTCGTACGGCCCATTCCGGCGTTTTACCGGCGGCGATGAAGATTACGAAAAGCTATTTCTGGCCAACCCGCAGCTTGCTAGGCACATCTCTGTTTTCGATGAGAGCGTGGCGCTTACGGAGGGCCTCCGGTGGTTGCAGCAATTACGATTCAAGAGGCTAGAAAAAGACCCTGAAGGGGCGTTGCTCAAACCGTTGGTGAAATTCATCAACCAGCCGGGTTTTCTGCCGCATCGCGCACGTTTGTTTAAGATCTCCTCTCGAGAAGTAATCTTCTTGGATGGAAACGATTATCCCGTTCCGGTGCAAGACCTGAGCGATGGCTATCGCTCCATCCTGAGTATGACCTTCGAACTCATCCGCCAACTCGCTGCCACTTACGGGCCGAAACACGTCTTCCATCCGAAGGACCCCACGAAGGTGAACGTGCCGGGCGTGGTGCTCATCGATGAGGTGGATGCGCACCTGCACCCGACGTGGCAGCGGAAGGTGGGGCTCTGGTTCCGCGAGCACTTCCCGAAGATGCAGTTCATCGTCACGACCCACAGCCCCCTGGTGTGTCAGGCTGCGGAGGTGGGCTCGGTGTGGCGGCTCCCTAGACCCGGAACGGATGAGGATGCCCGGCAGGTGACCGGCGTGGAGCTTGAGCGGCTCATCTTCGGCAACGTGCTCGATGCCTACGGCACGGGACTGTTCGGAGAGGACGTCGCGCGCTCGGAACAATCCAAGCAACGGCTTCAGCGGCTGGCGAAGCTGAATCTGAAGGAAATGCGCCAGGGACTGAGCGCTGCCGAGCGCCGGGAGCAGACTGCGCTCCGTGCGAGTCTTCCGACTGCGTCCATGGCGGTCCATGATTCGGACCAGTGAGGCCCGGCGTGCTTCGGCTGCCCGACATCGCGCTGTCCGCCACCGCGCTGCACCAACTCGAACGGTGGCAGGCCGAGGTGGATGCGCATTCGAATCATGCCACCCGGGTTGATGCCGCGAGACGTGCTTTCGAGCAGCACAACACCGCGAGGAACAGGACCTTCGCCGAAGTGCGGCGAACGCTGGCGGAGATGTGCTCGGGAGAGCAGCGGTGTGGGTACTGTGAGGACTCGGTTGCGGACGAGATCGACCACATCTGGCCCAAGCACCTCTACCCGGAGCAGGTGTTCGCCTGGCGCAACTATCTCTATGCCTGCGGCCGCTGTAACGGGCCCAAGAGCGAACGGTTCGCTGTATTCCCTCCCCGGGCGCGCAAGCCGGTGGAGGTCAGCAGACCCCGAGGGGCTCCCCCCAGACCGCCGTTGAAGGGCTTCCCGGCACTCATCGATCCTCGCTCGGAAGATCCGATGGCGTTTCTGGTGCTCGAACTCCGGGACACCTTCTACTTCGAGCCGAGCGCGAAGCGGGGCACGCGGAACTACGAACGGGCGGATTACACGCTGCGCATCCTGCAACTCAACAAGCGCGAATACCTCCGCAAAGCGCGTGAGACCGCCTTTGTTGGCTACCAGGACATGCTGACACGATACGTCTCTCTGCGAGAGCGGAGAGCCCCCACGGCCCAGCTCGAGCTGCGTAGGAAGGCCGTCCAGAGAGCACCGCACCGGACGGTGTGGAAGGAGATGCAGAGGCAACACCGGGAGCTTCCCGTGCTGCGGCTCCTCTTCCGCAAGGCACCCGAGGCGCTTCACTGGTAGCGCCACGCCTGTGCAGGCTCCCGCCTTCCGGCTATGACTGGGCGCCATGAGCTCTGACGCCACCCGACTCCTGGACCTGCTGTGGGAGCGCTACGCCGCGGAGGTGCCCTACGCGCGCACCTTCGCCCAACTCTCCGGCGGCGGCTTCCGCAATGACCACATCGCGCTGCGCTCCCTCGCCCGGCCCGGCGGGGGCATCGCCCTCTTCTCCCGCGTCTTCGAGCGCTTCGGCTGGAAGCCCGCCGGCGAGTACTCCTTCCCCGATACCCACCTCTCCGCCATCTACATGTCCCATCCGGAGGGGCTCCCCCGCGTCTTCATCTCCGAGCTCCTCGCCGACCGGCTCTCTCCCGAGGCCCAGCGGCTCCTCGCCGCGCTCCCGGTGGATCCTCCCGCCCCCGACTCCATCGAGGCGCTCGCCGGCTGGTTCTCCGCTCCGCCCCCGCCCGATGAGTCCGCGCTCCTCACCCTGGAGAAGGAGTCCCAGTACGGCGCGTGGCTGCTCGCCTTCGGCCGCAAGGTGAACCACTTCACCGGCTCCGTGGATGACGTGGAGGTGTGGCAGCGCCGCATGCGCGAGGCCGGCGTCCCCATGAAGGCCGACATCGAGGGCGCGCCCGGCACCGCCCTGCGCCAGACGGCCACCAGCGCCGCCCCCGTCTCCATCCGGCTCGCCGACGGGCGCACGCGCACCTGGCCCTATGCCTACTTCGAGATCGCCCAGCGCTCGCAGGGCTTCGATGGCTTCCTCGGCCCCCAGGCCCGCGCCCTCTTCGACATGACGAAGCGCTCCTAGAACTTCTCCGCCGCGGGGCGCAGGTCCCTCCATCCCCAGGCCTTCCGTTCCGCCTCGCCAGACAGTGGCCGTCCGGCCGGGCCCTTCTTGCATTCCGGGCAGACGTGAGCAGATCCACACCCTTGAGCCCCGTGCGGGTTCGAAAGGAGGCCGCTCCGTTTGTCCTCCACCATCCACAGCGCTCCTGGTGAGCCGGAGGACCCGAGGGACGAGCCCCGCAGGGAGGAGGCGCCCTGGACGCGCAGTGCACTCGCCCTGCGGCTGTTGGAGCAGGCGGAGGTCTGTGCGCTCGCGGGCCTGGATGTGAAGGGCCGCATCAGCCTCTGGACCCCCGGGGCGGAGCGGCTCACCGGGCATGCGAAGGCAGACCTCCTCGGAGAGCCGTTCTCCGTGCTCTCCCTGCCCGAGGAGCGGGAGCGCGTGGCGAGGGTCCTGCGCCAGGCCGGGCAGGAGGGACGGGGGGAGCTCGAGGGCTGGCTCGTGCGGCGCGACGGCTCCCGCTTCCGGGCCTCGCAGGTGCTCACCGCGCTGCATGACGCGGATGGGACGCTGGCCGGGTTCGCCTGTGCGCTCGGCCCCGCCGAGCCGCGGCGCGAGCTGGAGCTGCTGCGCCACCTGGGCGAGCTCATCCTCTCCTCCGTGGACGAGGGCGTGTACGGCCTGGACACCGAGGGCCGCACCACCTTCGTCAACCCGGCCGCGGCGCGCATGTTGGGGTGGACGCCGGAAGAGCTCATCGGCAAGCCCCAGCATCCGCTCATGCACGCCAGGCGCCCGGACGGCACGCCCCTGCCCGAGTCCGAGTGCCGCACCTACGCCGCCTTCCGGGAGGGCCGGACGTTCCACGTGACGGACGAGGTGTTCTGGCGGCGCGATGGCACCAGCTTCCCGGTGGAGTACCGCAGCAGCCCCGTCCGCGATGGCGAGCGCATCATCGGGGCGGTCATCACCTTCACGGACATCACCGAGCGGCTGCGCGCCCGCGAGCGCGAGCGGGAGCTGCTGCGCGAGCAGACGGCGCGCATCCAGGCGGAGGCGGTGGAGCGGCGCGTGCACGGCATGCTGGAGAGCATCTCCGATGCCTTCGTCGCCCTGGACCGGGCCTGGCGCTACTCCTACGTCAACCGCCGCGCCGAGGAGCTGTCCCACCGCTCGCGCGAGCAGATGCTCGGGAGGACTCCCCAGGAGGTGTTCCCGTTCTTCAGCGGCTCGCGCTCCGAGCAGGGCTTCCGCCAGGCCTTCACCGAGCAACGGGCCGTCCACTTCGAGGAGCACGACCCTCCGCGCGACACCTGGGTGGAGATGCACGTCTACCCCTCCGAGGAGGGGCTCGCCGTCTACTTCCGCGACATCACCGACCGCAAGCGCACCGAGGCGCGGCTGCGGCTCTTCGAGTCCATCGTGGTGAACGCCTACGACGGCGTGGTCATCCTGGAGCCCGAGCTGGAGGAGGGGCGGCGCACCCGGCGCATCCTCTACGCCAACGATGCCTTCTGCCGGATGACGGGCTACAGCCGGGAGGAGCTGCTCGAGTCGGAGTCCCTGCTCCTGGTGGGGCCGGAGACGGACCGGGGGGCCATCGAGCGCATGCGCGCGGCCCTCAGCCGCATGGAGCCCTTCCGCGAGGAGCTGCTCCTCTACCGCCAGGATGGCTCCACCCTCTGGACGGAGAGCACCCTGGTGCCCGTGAGCGACCAGGAAGGCGTGCTGAGTCACTGGGTGGCGGTGACGCGCGAGGTGTCGGAGCGCAAGCAGGCGGAGCGCACGGCCCTGCGGCTCGCCCGCGAGGAGGCGGCCCGCACCGAGGCCGAGGCGGCCCACGCGCGCATCGAGGCCATCCTGGAGAGCATCACCGACGCCTTCTTCGCCCTGGACCGGGAGCGGCGCTTCATCTTCGTCAACCGCCGCGCGGCCGAGGTGATGCAACGCCCGCGGGCGCAGCTGCTGGGCCAGCTCCTGGACGAGATGCTGCCGGAGGACGCGCGGGACGGGCTCGCCCGGGGCGTGCGCCAGGTGCTGGAGGGACGGGGCGCCTCGGAGTGCGAGATGTACTTCACCTCGCTCGGGGCGTGGTTCGAGTGCCACGTCAGCCCCTCGGGCGAGGGCGTCTCCGTGTACCTGCGCGAGGTGACGGCCCGCAAGCGCGCGGAGGAGGCGCGCCGCAGGCTCAGCTCCATCATCGAGGCCACGCCGGACTTCGTGGGCAGCACGGATCCCCAGGGCCGGGGCCTCTACCTCAACCGCGCGGGCCGGCGCATGGTGGGACTGGCGGAGGAGCAGGAGGCCCATGCCTGGAGCCTCGCCTCGGCCCACCCGGCCCCGGCCGCGCGGCGCCTGCTGGCCGAGAGCGTGCCCACCGCGCTGCGCGAGGGCGTGTGGATGGGGGAGACGGTGATGCGCTCGCCGGACGGACGGGAGTTTCCCGTGTCCCAGGTGCTGCTCGCCCACTTCGAGGGGGATGGGAAGCTGGAGATGTTCTCCACCATCATCCGCGACATCTCGGACCGGAAGCATGCCGAGGAGTCCCAGCAGTTCCTCTCCGAGAGCAGCCGGGTGCTGGTGGCCGCGTTGGAGTACGAGGCCACGCTGCGCAGCCTCGCCCGGCTGGTGGTGCCGCGCCTGGCCGACTACTGCGTGGTGTGCATCCGGGAGGACGGCGAGGTGCACCGCCTGGCCGTCGCCCACCGGGAGCCCAGCCGGGAGCCGCTGCTGCTCGCGCTCGGGCGCATGCGCTCCGGGAACCAGGCGCTGGTGGGCATGCAGAGCGTGTTGCGCACCGGCGAGCCGGAGCTCGTCCCCGAGGTGACGGACGCCTGGCTGCGCGCCTCCGCCGAGGACGAGGAGCACTTCACCACGCACCGGACCCTGGCGCCGCGCTCGCTGATGATCGTCCCGCTGGTGGCGCGCGGACGGACGCTGGGCGCCATCACCTTCGCCTCCACCGCGGAGTCGGGCCGGCGCTATGGCCCGGCGGACCTCTCGCTCGCCGAGGGCCTGGCCTCCCGCGCCGCCCTCACCCTGGACAACGCCCGGCTCTACAAGGACTCGCAACTGGCCACGCACGCGCGCGACGAGGTGCTCGCCGTCGTCTCGCACGACCTGCGCAATCCCCTCAACGTCATCTCCCTGGGGGCGACGTACCTGCTCAAGCACCTGCCCCAGGGCGAGCAGGGGACGTCGTGGCGCAAGCAGGCGGAGCTCATGCGGCGCTCGGCGGACCAGGCCGTCCACCTCATCCAGGACTTGCTGGAGGTGGCGAAGATCGAATCCGGGCGGCTGACGGTGGAGCGCCAGCCCCAGGACGTGGGCCCGTTGGTGGAGGACGCCATCGAGCTGCACCGGCCGCTGGCGGAGGCGAAGCGGTTGCGGCTGGAGCGGGAGCTGGAGGCGGAGCTGCCGGGGGTGCTGGCGGACCGGGGCCGGGTGCTGCAGGTGTTCTCCAACCTCATCGGCAATGCGTTGCGCTACACGCCCGAGGACGGACGCATCTGCGTGCGGGCCCGGCACGAGGGCCGGTTCGTGCGCTTCTTCGTGAGCGACACCGGCAAGGGGATTGCCCCGGAGCACCTGCCGCACCTCTTCGAGCGCTACTGGCAGCCGAAGGGGACGCGGGAGGGGGCGGGGCTGGGGTTGACCATCGCCAAGGGCATCGTCGAGGCCCACGGCGGCTACATCCTGGTGGAGAGCGAGCCGGGGAGGGGCAGCACCTTCTCCTTCACCTTGCCGGTGGACGAGGCGCCAGCAGCGCGGTGAGGACGTGGTCGCGCCAGCGGCCGTCGATGAGGACGAGCTCGCGCGCGAGGCCCTCGACGGAGAAGCCCACGCGGCGCAGCACGGCGGCGCTGCGGTGGTTGTCCGGGAGGTGGTTGGCGTGGATGCGGTGCAGGCCCATGATGCCGAAGGCGTAGTCGCACACGGCGTGCACGGCCTCGCTCATGAGCCCCTGGCCCTGGGTACGGTGGTCGAGCCCGAAGCCCATCTCACAGGACTGGAGGGGCCCGCGGCGGATGTCGGTGAGGGACACGCTGCCGAGTACGGGAGCGGAGGAGAGCGGGAGCTCGCGCGACAGCATGAAGAGCCGCAGGGCGAGACCGCGGCGCCAGTCCTCGGCGTCCTGGGCCAGGCGCGAGCGCCACCAGGTGACGGTGAAGAAGTTGTCGGGGCGCGCGGGGGAGACGGGGCCGAGGTGGCCGCGGTTGGCCTCGTGGTAGGCGAGCACCCGCGCGGCCCCATCCGGCGGGAGCAGGGCCAGGTGGAGACGCTCGGTGGTGAGGAGGACGGGGGGGGTGTCCGAGGGCATGAGGGGCGGAGGGGAGGGTAGCGCGTCCGGGGGCTCGCGCGGGCGCCGTGAAGGGGAGGCTCGACAGGGGCGGGCCGCTCACGTTGACTGGTGGAGGGTGGAGCCGCCATATGACGCCACGCATCGTCGAGGGAGACCTGCTGGAGCAGCGGGTCGATGCCATCGTGAACGCCTGGAACCGGAACATCATCCCGTGGTGGCTGCTGCTGCCGCAGGGGGTGTCGGGGGCCATCAAGAAGCGGGGAGGGCTGGAGCCGTTCCGCGAGCTGGCCCGGGTGGGGCCGATGCCGCTCGGCACGGCGGTGGTCACCTCGGCGGGCCGGCTGCCCCACCGGGGCATCATCCACGTGGCGGGCATCAACATGCTCTGGCGCTCGTCGGAGCGGGCGATTCGGGACTCGGTGACGAACGCGCTCGCCCGGGCGCGGGAGCACGGCTTCGGCTCGGTGGCGTTTCCGATCATCGGCGCCGGCAGCGGCGGCTTCGATGAGGACCGGGCTCTTGGAGTGATGCGTTCCACGCTGGAGGCACGTGACGTGGAGGTTGACGTCACCGTGGTCCGCTACCGGCGGCGCTGAGGCGGCTGGGGTGGAGCACTTTCGCGGGGAGAGCACATGATGCGCCGGTGGGTGTTGTTGCTCGGGGTGTTGCTGGCCGGATGCGCGGCCTCGGGCCCGTCCTCGCGAGGTGAGGAGGCGCTGGAGGAGGCGGACACGTGCCTCGCGCTCCTGTGCGACGAGGAGGTGTGTGGCTTCTTCCGCTGCGAGGACGTGGCGGTGGATGGGGTGGCCTCGAGTGGAGGTCCGGAGGCGGAGGAGGGGGCGGAGCCCGGGCGCGTGGTGCTGGCTCGTACCGGGAGCACGACGGTGGGCATCAACCTGCCCTCACCCGTCACGCCCATGCGCTACCGGGGCTGGCCGCTGAGGTACCCGGGGGAGCGAGAGCCCGTCTTCGTCATCCCCTGGAAGAACCACCCCCTGCGCAACCTGCTGCCGAGCCAGAAGCAGCTCATCGCGGAGGCCAACGAGAGGTTCAACCGGCCGCACGAGAAGCACCACATCTTCCCTCAGGAGTTCAAGGCGTGGTTCAAGGAGAAGGGCATCGACATCCATCAATGGACGATGCTCATCGAGAAGGATTTGCACGCGCGCATCCACCGGGGCCCGAGTGGAGGCCCATGGAATGCCGCATGGCGGCAGTTCAAGATGATGAATAATAAGGCCACGCAGGAGGAAATCTGGAAGTACGCCTGGGAGTTGTGCGTGCGCTTCGGCCTCTATGCACCCCTCCGGCCGTACTACGGTTCGGTTCCACTGCCGCCCCCCATCGGCTACTGAGGCGAGGATGCGATTCTACCGAGTGGAGGCTCCAGAGAGATTTCGTTGCTCCGAGCCCTCGGACCCCAAGGATTGGCCTTACACAGGCGAGTACACTGCGTCGCGTAAGTGGGGATTGCCTGGCGTCCACTGCCCCGCATGCGGAGCCATCTGGAGTGCGGGTTTTGCCTATCCGTGCGTGGACCTGTCAGGGGTGCCAGAGGCCAGGAAGCTCGAAGAACCCTATTTGGAGGAGGACTTCGAGGAGTTCGAACGACTGCGTGAGCTGGTGCGGCCCCTGATTCCGGCTGGCGGACTGCTGAGTCCTGGTTCGAAGTTCGGTCCGCTCGTCGGCTCGGCCAGAGGCACCTTCGCGCAACTCTTCATGATTCTCGACGACCTGCTCATCCGCCGTGAGGCGTTGGGGCAGCTGCGCGCCGAAGGTATCCAAGGGCTCGAGGACTGCCGCACGCAGCTGCGCTTCCGGCAACGTCAGGCGCCGGAGCTGCTGGAGCTTCAAATCGAGGCCCACGGTCTGTTGCACCGGGACTGCATTCCACAGGGAAAAGCCGTTCCGTGTAGGAAGTGTGGCCGGTATGGTTTCAGCCTCCCGAACAAGCCCCTTCTAGACCGCGCCTCCCTGCCCAAGCATCTGGACTTGTTCCGGCTGGCCAACTTCACCACCGTCATCGTGGCCAGCGAGCGCCTCGTGGAGGCCATCCACCGCCTCGGCTTCGAGGAGGTGTCCATCCGCGAGCTGCCCCTGCGCTGAGGCGGGGATTGAGGTAGACAGCCCCCATGCGTCTGCACCTCGTCGACGGTACCTATGAGCTCTACCGTGCCCACTTCTCGCCTCGCCCCGGAGCCACCGCTCCCGATGGCCGCGATGTGAAGGCCACCGTGGGGCTCGTCTCCTCGATGCTCGCGTTGCTGCACGACGCCAGCGAGTCCGTGACGCACGTGGCCCTGGCCTTCGACAACCCCATCCGCTCGTTCCGCAACGCGCTCTTCGCCGGCTACAAGTCCGACGACGGCGTTCCCCCCGAGCTCCATGCCCAGTTCGACCTCGCCGAGGAGGCCATGCGCGCCCTCGGGCTCACCGTCTGGTCCATGAAGGACTTCGAGGCGGATGATGCGCTCGCCACCGCCTCCGCGCGCTGGGCCGGACAGGTGGAGCAGGTGCGCCTGCTCACCCCCGACAAGGACCTCGGCCAGTGCGTGCGCGGCCAGAAGGTGGTCCAGGTGGACCGCAAGCAGCAGAAGGAATTGGACGAGGATGCGGTGCGGGCGAAGCTCGGCGTCGCCCCGGCGAGTGTGCCGGACCTGCTGGCGCTCGTGGGCGATGACGCCGATGGCATCCCCGGCCTGCCCGGCTTCGGAGAGAAGGGTGCGTCCGCTCTCCTCAACGCCTACGGCCACCTGGAGGCCATTCCCGCCGACGCGAGCGCCTGGTCCGTGCGCCCCCGCGGCGCGGACAAGCTCGCCGCCACCTTGCGCGAGCACCGCGAGGACGCGCTGCTGTACCGCAAGCTCGCCACCCTGGTGACGGATGCGCCCATCTCCAAGTCCCTCGAGGACCTCGCCTGGGCCGGCGTCCCCCGGGCGCGCTTCCTCTCCCTGTGCGACTCCCTCGGGCTCACCACGTTGAAGAGCCGCCCCAAGCGCTGGGCCGCCGATGCGGGGTGAGGCGCCTCGGGGGTTGCATGCCGCCCAGAAATGGCGCACATGGGCTCGGGGTTGAATACCGCCATGTCCACCGAGCTCAAGCCCATCGGGCTGAACATTCCTGGCAACGACGACAACTGGGTCCCCTCCATGGAGGACATGCCCTTCCACCGTCTGGGGGGCGAGGCCGGGGTGCAGGCCCTGGCCGAGGCCTTCTACGACGCCATGGATGCGAACGAGCCGGCGCTCGCCCGCCTGCACGAGCTGGATGAGCACGGCAAGGTGTCGCGCGGCATGCGCGAGCGCTTCGGCCTCTTCCTCATCGGCTGGCTGGGCGGGCCCCAGCACTACATGGAGAAGCACGGCCACCCGCGTCTGCGCATGCGCCACGGCCATGTCCCCGTGGACATCGCCCAGCGCGACGCCTGGCTGCGCTGCATGCAGCGCGCGATGGATGCCCGCGGCGTGAAGGGCAACGTGCGCCGCTTCCTCGACAACCGCTTCGCCGAAGTGGCCGACTTCCTGCGCAACACCGAGGGCTGAGTGAAGATCTGGGTCGACGCCGACGCGTGTCCGGGGCCGGTACGGGACATCCTCCTGCGCGCCTCGCAGCGCCTGCATGTCCCCACCGTCTTCGTGGCCAACAAGCGCCTCACCCTGCCTCGCTCGGAGCTCGTCTCCTCCGTGCAGGTGGGCGCGGGGCTCGACGTGGCGGATGGCTACATCGCCTCCTCCTCCGAGGCCGGAGACCTCGCCGTCACCCAGGACATTCCCCTCGCCGCGCTGCTCGTCCCCAAGGGCGTGGTGGTGATGGATCCCCGGGGCGAGCTCTTCAGCGAGGAGAACATCTCCGAGCGCCTCTCCGTGCGGAACTTCATGCAGGAGCTGCGCGACAGCGGCGTGATGACCGGCGGCCCGAGCGGCTTCTCCGCCCAGGACCGCCAGCAGTTCGCCGCCACGTTGGACCGGGAGCTCACCCGGCTGCTCAAGGCCCGGTAGCCGCGCCCGCTAGAAGCGCATCATCAGGCCCGGGCCCGCCGTGAGCGACTCGTTGCGCCGGCCCGTGCGCATCAGCACCGGCACCGGGACGGCCCGGAAGGTCTCGGAGGACTGGCTCCGCAGCCCCGGCGACGTGGGGGGATAGGGCGTCGGCTCCTCGGCGGTGACCAGCGCCGTGATGACGAAGGTGGCCGCGATGCCGCCGATGGCCGACAGCGGAACGGCCGGGCCATCCGCGAGCGCCGTGCCCGCCAGCAACAGCACCGCGCCCACGCCCATCGGCAGCACCGTGAGCTTGAAGACGCGCGACGCCGACAGCTCGAAGGGCACCGCCAGCAGGCCACCCACGCCCATGCCGAGCAGCGGCGCCACCAGCGTCGGCGCGAGGTTCGGGTCCTGGTCCCCCGGCTCCGAGAGCAGCACCGTGGACTGCACCAGCCCCGTGAGCACGAAGGCGTAGAGGGCGCTCATCCCCACGAGCGACGCATCGCCCTCGCTCACGTCACCGGGCAGCGACGTGGCCGCCAGCACGCCGATGATGCCGGCCTGCGTGGTGAGCAGCGTCGCGACGGCGCGGTCCCGCCCGCTGAGCCCCTGCTCGGTGCCGTAGCCGAAGCCGGCGAGGAAGCCCAGCGCGGCGCCTCCCGCGGCGAGCAGCGACTCGTTGCGCTCCACCGGGACGTAGTACTGGTACACGGCCGCGGCGGTGCCCAGCACCAGGCCTCCAATCACCGTGCCCACGTAGGCCCCGTTCTCCGACTCGAAGGTGTTGCCGAGGATGCCGCCCGTCACCGCGCCGCCGAGCAGCTCGGTGAAGACGAGCAGCAGGCCGCCGGAGCCGGAGGAGAAGCGGCTGTAGCGCTGCGCGCGCTCGGAGGCGGTCTCCGAGGGGCCCTGGGCCTCGGGCGGAGGCGGAGGGGGCGGCGGTGCCGGCTGCACCGCGGGCGGCGGAGGCGGAGGGGGCTGCGTGGCGGGCTGGGCGGCGGCCGGAGGCGGCGTCGCGGGCGAGGCCGGTTGGGTGGTGGTCGTGGTCGTGGTGGACTGCGCCCGCGCGACGCCATTCGCGGTCAGCAGGCCAAGACACATCAGGGATACGACGAGCCGCATACACAGGTCTCCTGGACTTGACGTGGAGGGAAAGATGGGTCGCGCGGCCCCGGGGTGCATCGTTCAATCCCTGGCGCTGTCTCGTCCCGTGGGGCGGTGCGGTGTCGGGTGTCATGCACCCGGAGCCCGGGTCTGTTGGCCGCGGGGGTTTCCAAAGGGGGAGGGCCGGCAGGGGTCCTTGAGGGCAGGCACGCCTCGGACGCGGGGCACTTGTGCCACAATGCCCGCACTCCGCGCCGTCTCCGGTCCCTCTCACCGGCTCCTCTTCATGACGACTTCCTTCCGTGCCCCGTCCTTCCCTCGGAGCCCGGTCTCCCCGGGACTGCTTCTCGCGAGCGCCGTGCTCCTGTGGCTCGGCGGCGTGGCGGGCTGTGCCCGGAGCGAGGCTCCACCGCCTCCCCTCGAGGCGAAGGTGGAGGGCCACTGGCTGCAACCGCTCGCCCACGGCAGCCAGCTGGTGCCGTGCGGGCATGGCCACCACGCCTGGGTCTGGTCGCCGAACCGGGCCGGGTTCTGGCTGGTGGACGCGGAGGGCCACCAGTCCGCCATCGAGGGCTTCGAGGACAAGGACTTCTGGGTCGTGAATGTGATGCCCACGGCCAACCCGGAGCGGGCGTGGGTCGTCGTGCAGGTGGCCTCGGCTTACAAGTCGAGCACCGTGCTCCTGCTGGTGGACCACCAGCGGCGCCTCGCGGTGCCCGAGGTGTCCGTGCCGGACATGTCGCTCGTGCCGTCCGAGGAACGCGAGCGGCTCTGGGTGGTCTCCAATTTCAATCTGCAGCAGATGCAGGTCGTCGATGACGCGGGCGAGGTGACGCAGGTGCGCCTCGGCAGCCCGGTGCCGGGATGGATCACCTCGCGCAAGGTGCTGCCCGTGGCCGAGGGCCGCCAGGGCTGGCTGGTGCTGGACCAGAGCCTGCTGCACGTGGACCCGCGCGCGGGCGCCCAATCCCTCTCGCGGCCCCTGCCCGTGCAGAACGTGTGGACCCTGCTCCCCACCCGGCAGCCCCAGCGCGCCTGGGTGCTCGCGGAGCTGCCCGGCAGGAGTGGAGCCCAGTTCCTCCTCGTCAGCCGGGAGGGCGTGAAGACCACCGCGACGCCCCTGCTCGGCGACGTCCGGCGGCTCTTCGCCCACCACGACGCCAACTTCGTCTGGGCGTTGCTGTCCCCGGGCCCCGGTGCCGGGCCGAGCCCGGCTTCCGAGTTGAAGCTCGTGGGGCTCGATGGGAAGACGGTGGGCTCCGGCGTGACGTTGGAGGGAATGCCCGACGTGGAGCGCTCGCCGGAGGGGCACCTCTGGGTGGTGGACGAGCGCCGCGTCTACCTCCTGGGGGAGGGCGGAGGCGAGGTGGCGCGCAGCGCGGACGCGGAGGGGCTGGGCCGGGCCGAACTCTACCCCGTGTCGGCGGAGCGCGCCTGGGTGGTGACGGAGGACGGGGGGATCCGCCTGCTGTCGGTGAAGGGACGGACCCTCACCTCGGGAGACCAGTCGGTGACGGGCCTCCACGAGCCCCGCTTGATGGCGTTGGACACGCATGGTGGGTGGGCGCTGTCGGATGGGGGCACGCGGCTGCACCGGCTCACGCTCGGGCCGGGCGGGCTGCAGGCCACGCAGGTGCTCGAGGGCGCGGGGCTGAACGACGTGTTCCCGATCCGGGGCACCGGCCGCGCGTGGGTGACGGGCATCCCGAGGGGTTTGCTGTACGGACCGGCCTCGGAGGTGGGGCGTGTGCGGGTGGGCTTCGCGGGCGGGGCCTGGCTCGAGCGCGACGCGAAGGGCGAGGTGCGGGTGGAGGGCCGGCTGGATGCGGGCGCGCCGCTGGAGTCGCTGGAGCTCGACTGGCCCGGGCTCGCGCAGGCGGCGGGAGCGGGGCGCACGCTGCGGCTCGAGCTGCGCGCGGAGGACGGCAAGGGCGCGCTGGTGGGGCAGGGCGTGCGGCGGCTCGCGGAGCCGTCCGGTGTGCTCTTCCAGTGGACGGAGCCGCCGGGGAGCGCGGAGCAGCTCTACCGCGCCGTGGTGGCGCACGAGGTGGAGAATGGCACCCGGCTCACCGCCACCTTCGAGCACGTGCCCTTCGGCATGCCGCTGTTCGACCGCGTCTGGGTGCGCACCGCGCTGGCGTGCCTCGCGGTGACGTTGCTGTTGTTGCTGCCCATGTTGCTGCTGCGTCCCTCGGCGGTGAGCCGTCAGTGGCTGCCGCTCGCCGGCTATGTCGTCACCGGGGTGGGGGCGGGCGGTGGCGAGCTGCTGGGGCTGCTGGACGGGCTGCGCATCCACCTGCCCACGGTGCTCGCCGTGGCGTGCGCCGAGCTGGTGCTGTGCGCGGGCCTGGGGCTGCTGTCTCCGGCCGTGTTCCGCCGGCTCGTCTTCACGCACCCGTTCTCCTGGGCCGCCGCGCCGCTGCTGCGCTCGCCCTCCTTCCGGCGCCGCTTCTTCGCCACGCACGTGCGGCAGGTCCGCCGCCGGGTGGACGTGGCCTCCGCCCAGGCCAATGGCGAGGTCTTCGTGGAGCTCTCCTCGCACGTCACCGAGTACGCCGGCCCCGGAGTCGCGCCCTCGTCCTCGGAGCGCACGGCCGAGGAGCTGTGCGGGCTGCTCACGCGCGGGCGCGCGCACCTGCTCATCCAGTGCGCGGGAGGCCGGGGCAAGAGCGCGCTGCTGCGGCGGGTGGTGCGGCTGTCGCTGGAGCACTTCGAGAAGCAGCCGTCCTCGCCGCTGCCGGTGTTCATCGACCCGGCGGCGGAGGACCTGGAGACGGCCGCGAAGGAGGCGCTGCAGGACCTGGGGCTGCCGGAGGCACTGCGGGACGTGCTGCTGGAGTCGGGGGACTTCTTCCTGGTGCTGGACGGCCTCACCGAGTCGAAGCTGGAGCCGGAGGCGCTGCGCCGCTACCTGGAGCGGGAGATGGGGCTGCACGCGCCGGTGCTGCTGTCGGCGAGGCCCAACGAGGCGTACCGGACGGCGATGGCGCACGCGCTGCGGTGGATGGCGGTGGAGCCGAAGCGGCTGGACGCGGCGGGGCTGGAGCGCTTCCAGGCGGCGTACCCGGGTCCGGATGGCAAGCCGGTGCCGCTCTCCGAGTCCCTCCTGCGCATCTGCCGGGGACGCGCGGCGGACGGCTCGTACGTGCCCATTCTCGTGCGCCTGGCGCTGCGCTTTGGCGCGGGAGGGGTGGACAGCGTCATCAACCTCTACCGGGCGGTGTTCGCGGGGCTGTTGAAGAAGGCGCCGGACGACGCGGAGACCTCGGAGTTGCTGGGCTTCGCGGAGGCGCTGTGCCTGGGCAGCTACTGGCAGCATCGCAGCCGGCTCATCGTCTTCCGCGACAGTCCGGACGAGGCGAAGTTGCGGATGCTGCTGGACGCGGGGCTGCTGGTGGCGGCGGACGCGAGGCCGGGGCCGGTGCCCACGCACGTGCGCTTCTTCCACGACTCGATGCAGAGCTACCTCACGGCGCGGGCGCTGTACGCGCAATACGCCGCACAGGAGCGGTGGGACTGCCTGTGGCGCGCGGCGGGCGAGCCGGGCTTCGCGCGGGAGCAGTCGGACCTGATGACGGAGGCGGGCTCGGAGCTGTTCCAGATGTGCTCGTACGTCTTCGGCCATGACGCGCGGCTGAAGGCCGAGCTGCTGCGGCACCTGGAGCAGTGCGCGGGCGCGAACGACGAGCGGCTGAACAAGGAGGGCATCCTGGCGGCGGTGCCGGAGGAGCTGCGGCCCGCGTTGCGCAAGTCCGGCCGGGTGATGTCACCGGGGATGCTGCTGAGCGAGGCGAGCCGCGTCTGCGGAGAGCACACGGATGGGGAGTCGCTCTTCGTGCTCTACGCGCGGATTGCTCCGCTGGCCTGGCCCTGGAAGCCCGAGGACGCGAGTCCGGCACGGTCGCAAGAGGACGCGAACGCGGCGTAACTCGAGCATCCCCTCCCTCGCCCGCCGGGAGAGGGTCGGGGTGAGGGTATCTCGTGTCCAGAGTTCCCCACTCGAGCCCCCACTCGAGCGGGCCGTGACACACGGGGGTTCACCGGGAGCCCGCGAGTGACTACGCATGGCGGCGTACTCCCGTGCCCGTCACCCTGCCAGCCCATGCCGCCGCGGTGCTCCCGTTCTTCCGGCTGTCCCGGAGGGGCGTGCTTCCCACCGCGCTCGTCGTCGGCGCCTGTGCGCCCGATCTCTCCTACGTGTACGCGGTGCGCGAGCTCGGCGACTCCGCGCACGAGTTCCCCGGCTTCGTCCTCTTCTGCGTGCCCGTGGGGCTCGCGGTGCTGCTGTGGCTGGAGGCGCTCATCCTCCCCGCGCTCAGACACGCCCTGCCCGAGCTCCTGGGCGTGCAGTGGGGCCGTTTCGCTCGCACCGGGGGACTGCCTCGAACGCTCGCGGGCTGGATGGCCACGGTGGCGGCCCTGGTGCTCGGCGCGAGCACCCACCTGCTCTGGGATGGCTTCACCCACGCCGGCATGTGGCCCGCGGACGTGCTCTACCCGGACATCCTCGTCCCCGTGGGGAGCCGGGACCTGCCGCTGGCCCGCGTCCTCCAGCACTCCTCCTCGCTGGTGGGCTCGCTCGTGGTGCTCGGGTACATGGCGAGCCGCTACCGGTACCTGGAGCCCGTGCCCGGCGGCTCCTGGGCGGACGGCCTCCGCGTGCTGGTGCCCACGGCGGCCGGGGCCGTGCTGGGACTGGTGCTGCGGCTCTCCCGCTTCCAGGACATGGGGGCGCTGGAGGCGCAGCTGTGGTGGGCCTTCTGGCCCACCGTGACGGGGGCGCTCGCGGGGCTCACCGTGGGGTGCGCGCTCGTCCGCTGGCGCCGGCCCTCATGAGCGGTGGTGCTCCACCTGCTCCAGGGCCCGCCGCAACTGGGGCAGCGCATACGGCTTGGGCAACATCACCGCGCCCTCCAGCCGCTCGGCGCCACCGGTGAGCACCGCGTTCCCCAGCCCCGAGGCGATGATGATGCCCATGCCGGGCCTGTGCCGCACCGCCTCCCGGGCCAGCTCCACCCCCGACGAGCCCGGCAGCGTCACATCCGTGAAGAGCACGCCGAAGCCCCCGCCCTCCAGGGCCGTCCGGGCCTCCTCCGCGCTCGACACCGCCAGCACGTCGAAGCCCAGCAGCTCCAGCAGCTCGCACGCCGAGGAGCGGATCTCCTCATCGTCCTCCACCAGCAGCACGCGCTGCCGCCGGGCGGACTCCTTCGCCGCGCGGGCCGCCGGTTTCCGCATGCGGTTGTCGAGCAACTGCCGCACCTTGCGCGCCATGTCCTCGCGGCGGTGGGGCTTGCTCAGCAGGTGGACGCCCGGGTCGAGCCGTCCTCCCGTCGCGAGGGTGTCCTCCGTGTAGCCCGAGGTGAAGAGCACCTCGAGCGCCGGTTGCAGCTCGCGGGCGCGCCGGGCCAGCTCGGCGCCGCGGATGGGCCCCGGCATCACCACGTCGGTGAACAACAGGTCCACGGAGATGCCGCTCTGGAGGATGGCCAGCGCGCTCTGCCCGTCGGCGGCCTTGAGCACGCGGTAGCCCAGCTCCGTCAGCATCTCCACCACCGTGGCACGCACCTCGGCGTTGTCTTCCACCACCAGGAGGGTCTCGCTCCCTCCCTCCACCGGGCCCGTGGAGGACTCGGTGGGTACCGTCTCCTCTGCCTGCAGCGCGCGGGGCAGGAACAGCTCGATCGTCGTGCCGCGCCCCACCTGGCTGGAGAGCTGGATGTGGCCACCGCTCTGCTTCACGAAGCCATACACCATGCTCAAACCGAGCCCCGTGCCACGGCCCTCGGGCTTGGTGGTGAAGAAGGGCTCGAAGACGCGCTCCAGCACCTCCGGGGGCATGCCGCAGCCGGTGTCGGAGACGGCCAGCAGCACGTACTCCCCGGGCTGCACCTCCGGGGGCAACCGGGCATCCCGTTGCTCCAGCCGGGCGTTGCGCGCTTCGATTCTCAGCTTGCCACCCTCCGGCATCGCATCCCGGGCGTTGATGGCCAGGTTGAGGAGCACGTTCTCGAGCTGGTTGGGGTCCGCGAACGTGTTCCACAGGTCGCCCGGCAGGAGCGTCTCGACCTCGATGCGCTCGCCCAGGGGGCGGCGCAGCATGTCATCCATGCCGCGCACGAGCCGGCCCACGTTGAAGACGAGCGGCTGCAGGGGCTGGCGGCGCGCGAACGCGAGCAGATGGGAGGCGAGCTTCGCACCCCGCTCCACGGCCCCGACGGCGGTCCTCAAGCGGCTCAGGGCGCGTGCGTTGCCGGCCACGTCGCGCTGCAGGAGCTGGAGGTTGCCGCCGATGACCTGCAGCAGGTTGTTGAAGTCGTGCGCCACGCCGCCGGTGAGCTGGCCCACGGCCTCCATCTTCTGCGATTGACGCAGCTGCTCCTCGGTCTGGCGCTGCTCGGTGATGTCGCGCGCGACGCAGTAGATCACCCCGTCCTCGGGCACGGGCACCGCCGTCCAGGAGAGCCGGCGGTAGGTGCCGTTGCGGTGCCTCAAGGAGTTCTCGAAGCGCAACGTCCGGTTGCCCGCGGCCAGGTTCTCCACCTCGGCCCGCGTCTTCTCGTGGTCGTCGGGGTGCTCCATCCAGGCGGACGTCTTGCCCAGCAGCTCCTCCTCCGTCCACCCGAGCAGCGTGGTCCACGCCGGGTTGACGCTCAGGTACCTGCCCTCCAGGTCCGCCACCAGCAGCAGATCCTGCGAGACGTTCCAGATGCGGTCTCGCTCGCGCGTGCGCTGCTCCACCCGCTGCGCGAGCAGCGCGTTGGCCCGCCGCAGCTCCTCCATCACCTTGACGCGCGCGCACGCCGTCCAGATGCGATCGGCCACGTCGTGGATGAACTCGCACTCCTCCGGGGACCAGTGGCGCACCACCGGGTCATGCAGGAACAGGACGGCGGACAGACGCCCGTGCTCCATCAGCGGCACGTTGAGCAGGGCCCGGATGCCGAAGGACAGCAGTCTGTCCGCGCCCAGGACCGACCGCGGATCCTTCTCGACATCCGGGATGATGACCGTCTCACCGCGCTCGAGGTTCTCGTGGTGGCCGTAGTCGGCGAACCGATGCTCGCCGGCCACGCTGGCGACGGCGGGACCGGAGACCCAGTCCTGCTCTATCTCGAAGAGCTGCCGGGCCGCGTCGAACGTGCCGTAGCCCGCTCGCGAGACGCCGAAGAGGCGCCCGACGATCTCCATGGCCATGGCGGCGATGCGGGCCGTGTCGCTCGCGTCCCGCAGCCGGTCGCCGAGCTCGACGAGGGCGGACTGGCGCAGCTCCGCCTTCTTCCGCTCGTGGATGTCGAGCAGCACGCCCGGGAAGCGCAGCGGCCTGCCATCGGGGGTGTGCTCGCAGTGGCCGTTGGCTTCGATCCACCGGAAGGAGCCGTCGAGTTGCCGGACGCGGTACTCGGCGCGGTAGGTGCCGCCGGTCTCCACCGTCCGGGACACCAAGGCCCGGATTCGAGCGCTGTCCTCGGGGTGGATGGACTCCGCGACCACGCTGAGGGGCAGGCCCTGGGCGGCCCGCTGAGGATCGATGGAGAAGGAGCGGGCGAAGCGCTCGTCGGCGGTGAAGCGGTCGGTGGTGATGTCCCAGACCCAGGTGCCGATCACCGCGCCCGCGTTGAGCGCGAGCTGGAGCCGCTCATTGGCCTGGCGCAGCGCGTCCTCGGCCTGCTTGCGCTGGGTCACGTCCTGGACGACTCCCCGGAGCCGGACGGGCCTGCCGTCGGCATCGCGGAGGAACTCGGCGTGGCGGGAGATCCACCGCAGCTCACCGGTGTCATGCCGGCGGATGCGGTAATCGACGGTGGTCCTCGCGAGGCCCTGGGCGCGCGACTCGGCGGTCGAGGCGACCTGCCGGTCCTCGGGGAGGATGAGGGCCTCGATGGCGGACGCCGGCAGGACGTCCACGGGCTCGAGGCCGTACAGGCGGCAGAACTCCGGGGTCACGGTCATCAAATCGGTGGAGATCTCCACCGTGAACACGCCGATGCCCCCGGCCTCCTGGGCGATGCGCAGCTGCTCTTTTCTCTCCTGGAGGCACTCCTCGGCCCGCTGAGGCTCGGCGAGGGGCGCCGAGGTTTCCGGGGCGGTGGGGGTGTTGGACAGGGGAAGGCGCATGGAGGTGCGGCAGCAGGGCGAGCGTCGAGACGACTGTTGCCGTGCAATGCCTCGTGGCGCAAGAGGACAGGCCTCCGGACGTGTCTTCGGGGATGGAACGGGAGGCCGTCTCACCCCGGATACGTCCGGAGCAGAACGCTGCGGACGCCCCGGCGGGCGAGGCTCAGCGCTTGAAGGTATCCACCGCCTGACGGCCCACGGCGGGGTCGTCGGTGAAGAACCCGTCGATGCCCGTCTCGAGGTACTTCTGGATCTCCGCGACGGAGCCAGCGGCGTTGTGGGTCGTGTCGTCCCCCTGCGCCTTGAGCGGAGCGGGCAGGAAGAAGTTCTCCGGCCGGAAGGTGTACGGGAACACGACCAGCCCGGCGGCGTGGGCATTGCGCACGAGGTCCGTCGGCTTCTCGAAGTTGCCCGAGCCGTCCACGTTCATGATGGTCAGCTTGTAGGGCCCCACGCCCTGGGCGTACTTCGCGACCTCCTTCATGCCCGCCTCGGTCATCAGCTCGTTGTAGGTGCGCGAGTCACCCGCCACGACGAAGTCGTAGGGCTGCTTGTCGCGGGCATCCATCAGCTGCACCAGCTTCCAGTTCGGCTGCGAGCTGCCGATCTTCTGGCGCAGGGCCTTGAGGTTGGCCACCTCGAAGGACTGGATGTAGACGGTGGCCTTGCTCTTGGAGAACTCGTTGGCGCGGAGGGTCTCGACGAGCGTGTCCTCGAGGGGCAGCCCCACGGACTGGAAGTACGTGGGGTGCTTGGTCTCGGGGTAGAGGTGGATGGTGCGGCCGGTGCTGGCCGACAGCTCCTGGGCCAGGGAGATGACCTCGGCGAGCGTGGGGATCTCGAACTGGTCGTTGTACGTCTTGTTGGCCGGGCGGGCCTGGGGGATGCGCTCACGGGCGCGCAGCCGCTTGAGCTCCTCCAGCGTGAAGTCCTCGGTGAACCAGCCGGTGAGCGCCGCGCCGTCGATCGTCTTCGTCTTCTCGGAGATGGCGGATGGGTGAACAGCGCGGAAACACAGCGTCAAACTGTTCCGTCCGCGAGAATCGCCGCTGGTAGGGTTCGCGCACCATGAACCTTCGAACCCTCACTCCCCTGCTCGTGTCGCTGCTGATGGGCGCTCCCGTGGCGCTCGCCCAGCCGGCCCCGTCCGCCCAGAAGCCCGCCGCGCCCTCCACGGTGCAGGGCGTCGCCCCGCTGCCCGGCCAGCCCAACCTGCTCGCCAGCGGCGTGCCCGAGATTCCTCCCGAGCTGCGCAAGCGCGTGCTGCAGTACCTCGAGACGCGCTCGGCCAACCTGATGGACGTGAGCCGCGACGGCAAGCAGGTGCTCATCTCCACCCGCTTCTCGGACACCAACCAGCTCCACGTGGTGGAGCAGCCCCTGGGCGCGCGCTTCCAGCTCACCTTCTCGCCGGAGCCCATCAACACCGCCGCCTTCCACCCCAAGGATCCCAACGTCCTCTTCTTCATGCAGGACGTGGGCGGCGGCGAGTTCTACCAGCTGTTCCAGTTCGACCGGCGCAACGGCCGCTCCGAGCTGCTCACCGATGGCAAGAGCCGCCACGAGGTGCTCCTGCTCTCGAATGATGGCAAGTGGCTCGCCTACGGGGGCACCGGCCGCAACGGCAAGGACACCGACGTCTACGTGGCGCCCACGGACAACCCCAAGCAGGCCCGCCGCCTCACCGAGTCCGAGGGCTCCTGGTCCCCCGGTGACTTCTCGCGCGATGGCTCCCGGCTGCTCGTCGTCCAGTACCGCGCCGCCGATGACTCCGACCTGCACGTGGTGGACATGAAGACGGGCGAGCGCCGCCAGCTCACCCCCAAGGAGGGCAAGGGCAGCATCAACGGCGGCGTCTTCACCCCGGACGGCAAGAGCGTCTACGTCGTCACCGACCGCTACAGCGACTTCTCCGAGCTCTACAAGCTGGAGCTCGACAAGGCGCCCTATACCTCCGCGCCCCCGTCCCTCACGAAGTCCATCCGCTGGAACGTGGAGGGCATCGCGCTCTCCGACGATGGCAAGACGCTCGCCGTGAGCACGAACGAGGGTGGCTATAGCCGGCTGTACCTCATGGACACGAAGCGCGGCGTGCTCTCGCCGGTGGAGCTGCCCCGGGGCGTGATGACGCAGTTCACCTTCCCCCGCGGGCGCTCGGACGTGCTCGTCTATGGCATCACCACCTCCAAGGCGCCCTCGGATATCTACATGCTGGATTTGCGCACGAAGAAGAGCACCCGCTGGACGCGCTCGGAGGTGGGCGGCCTGGACACGGACACCTTCGTGGAGCCCGAGCTGGTGCGCTACAAGGCCAAGGATGGCGTGGAGGTGCCCGCGTTCCTCTACCTGCCGCGCGAGCGCAAGGGCAAGGTGCCCGTCGTCGTCATCTTCCACGGTGGCCCCGAGGCGCAGAGCCGGCCCTGGCTGAGCACCTTCGCCCAGTTCCTCGCGGTGGAGATGGGCATGGCGGTGATGGTGCCCAACGTGCGGGGCTCGGATGGGTACGGCAAGACGTTCCGCGCCATGGATGACGGAGTGAAGCGCGAGCAGAGCCTCGCGGACATCGGCGCCACGCTGGACTACATCGCCGCGCGTCCGGAGCTGGATGGCTCGCGCGTGGGCGTGTACGGCGGCTCCTACGGAGGCTACATGGTGCTGGCCAGCGCCGCCTTCTACCCCGAGCGTTTCAAGGCCGCGGTGGACGTGGTGGGCATCTCCTCGCTGCCCACCTTCCTGCAGAACACCCAGGCCTACCGCCAGGACCTGCGCCGCGCCGAGTACGGCGACGAGAGGAAGCCCGAGGTGCGCGAGGTGCAGGAGCGCATCTCCCCGCTCAACGCGGTGGACCGCATCAAGGCCGCGCTCTTCGTGCAGCAGGGCGCCAATGACCCGCGCGTGCCCCAGTCCGAGGCGGAGCAGATCGTCAAGGCGGTGCGCGGCCGGGGCGCGGACGTCTGGTACATGCTCGCGCTCGACGAGGGCCACGGCTTCGGCAAGAAGGCCAACCGCGACACCATCACCATGGCCACCTTCCTCTTCCTGGAGAAGCACCTGGGCGCGCCCGCGAGCACGTCCACCGGCTCGGGCAGGTAGGCGAGCGGGGGAGCGCACACGCCCATGACGGAGTCCGTATAGACTGCTCCGTCATGGTGCGTACTGAGGACCTCGCGGCCCGGACCGGGGAGCTGATCCACGCCGGCCGCCTCTTCTTCGAGCGCGGCTGGGTACCGGCCACCGCGGGCAACTTCTCGGCGCGGCTGGACGAGCGCCACCTCGTCATCACCGCCTCGGGCCGTCACAAGGGCGAGCTGGACGCCGAGGGCTTCCTGGTGGTGGGGCTGGAGGGCGGCGAGGTGCTCACCCCGGGCCGCAAGCCCTCGGCGGAGACGGCGCTGCACCTGCAGTTGTACCGGCGCGAGCCCTCGCCAGGCTCGGTGCTGCACACGCACTCGCGCAACGCCACGCTGCTGTCGCGGCTGAGCCCCGGTGGGGTGGTGCTCGAGGGGTATGAGGTGCTCAAGGCGCTGTCCGGTGTGGAGACGCACGAGACGCGCCTGGAGGTGCCCGTGTTCCCCAATGACCAGGACATCCCCCGGCTGGCGGCCCGCGTGGAGGAATACATGCGGGAGCACCCGGGACTGCATGGCTATCTCATCGAGGGCCATGGCCTGTACACGTGGGGGCGCACGGTGGCGGACGCGCGGCGGCACGTGGAGGCGTTCGAGTTCCTGTTCGAGTGTGAGTTGGAGATGAGGAGACTGCAGCGATGAGCGAGCTGAAGGTGTTCGACGAGGGCGATGCGTCGAGTGCGCGGGTGCACACCCGGGACTTCGAGGCGATCCGGCGCGAGCTGGGCGCGGTGGGCATCCGCTTCGAGCGCTGGGAGGCGCGCCAGCCGCTGAAGCCGGGGGCGAGCCAGGCGGAGATTCTGGAGGCCTACGGGGAGCCGGTGGAGCGGCTGAAGCAGGAGCGGGGCTTCAAGACGGCGGACGTGCTGAGCATGGTGCCGGACCACCCGGACAAGGTGGCGCTGCGCAACAAGTTCCTCCACGAGCACACGCACAGCGAGGACGAGGTGCGCTTCTTCGTGGAGGGCCAGGGCCTCTTCACCCTCCACAAGGCGGGCCGCGTCTACAATGTGTTGTGCGAGAAGGGGGACCTGATCGGCGTGCCGGAGGGGACGCCGCACTGGTTCGACATGGGGCCGCGGCCGCGCTTCACCGCCATCCGCCTCTTCACGAATACCGAGGGCTGGGTGGCCCACGCCACGGGCAGCGACATCGCCTCGCGCTTCCCCCGGTTCGAGTAGCGGCATGGTCCAGGCCATCGTCACCGACATCGAGGGCACCACCTCCAGCCTGTCCTTCGTGAAGGAGGTGCTCTTCCCCTACGCGGCGCGCGAGCTGCCCGGCTTCGTGCGCGCGCATGGGCAGCGGCCCGAGGTGCGCCAGTTGTTGGACGAGGCCCGTCAGCTCGCGGGAGTGCCGCTGGATGACACGCAGCTGGTGGCCACGCTGCTGCGGTGGATTGAAGAGGACCGCAAGTTCGGACCGCTCAAGGGCCTGCAGGGATTGATGTGGGAAGCGGGCTACCGCCAGGGCGACTTCCAGGGCCACGTCTACGAGGACGTGCCGCGCCAGCTGCGCGCGTGGCGGGAGCGCGGGCTTCGTCTGTATGTCTATTCGTCGGGCTCGGTGCATGCGCAGACGCTGCTCTTCGGCCACACGCGCTTCGGGGATTTGACGCCGCTCTTCAGCGGCTACTTCGACACGGGCGTGGGCGGGAAGAAGGAGACGGCCTCCTACGCGGCCATCGTCCAAGAACTGGGGTTGCCCGCGGCGCAGGTGCTCTTCCTGTCGGACGTGAGGGCGGAGCTGGATGCGGCCGCCGCGGCGGGCCTGCGCACCGTGTGTCTGGTCCGGGGCGAGGGCCCCGAGGTGGAGCCCGGACCGCATCCCGTGGCCCGGAGCTTCGACGACGTGCACCCGTAGGGAATGGCAGATGCTCGACCCCTCGCGTTCGCTGTCCCTTGGTTGACTCGGCCGCACAGCCTCCCTGTAATCCCGCGTGGGGCGCCTCGCGAGCGGAGCCCATGCCAGGAGGCGCTGGGTGCCAAGAGGGGTGGCTCTGCTGACATGCATGTTGCTTGTGGGGTGTAGCAGCGTTCCCCGGAGCGTTCTCCCTGCCAATGGACAGACAAGGTACTGCGTCTACGTGCCGAGCAGCGACTTTGCGCAGGCAGAACAAGGTAGAGCATCTGCCGCCGTGCCTGCGCCAGGCGGGGGGCCGCCGACGGCTCCACTTCCCCCTTCCCCACCACCGCTGCGAGGGCTTCCTGGCGGAGGCGCAGGAGATGGGGTACCTCGCGGCATGCTCCGCCCGGCGCCGCAAGGCGGCATGACTGCGGCAGGAGCAGGCACTGGCGCCGCGGCAGGAGAAGCCCTGGTCACGGGTGGCGCGGTGGTTGCGGCCGCGGGCAGTGTTCTGCTGCTTTGCTTCACCGTCAAAGCAGTTGTGGACGGAGAGCAGACCCCGATCGACATCGCGGACACGTTCTACGGCACACACTTCGGAGATGTTTCTGGATGGGTTCAAGGCCGGTATCCCCCAAAGGGCTCGGCGACTCCGAGCACCATCGAGATGGAGATCCTCATTCACCAGGCGCCTGACGGCACAGTGGAAGTGACGACAAGCGCGCCCCTGGCCCAAACTGAATCGGTGTCCCCGCCCCGCGCTCCTCCCAGTGGATGGCCAGATGCGGAATCCGACAGGGAAGGCAAAAAGAAACGCGGTCGTCTCTATGTGACCTACAGAAAGCCCAACAAGAAAACCAACCTTTACTACGCTGGCCGGACCAGCATGGTCGTTGAGCTCGGCCTGCCTCTCAGGCTCCAGGCAGAGTTGGCCATTCGGTTCCGAGACAGGAATCATCATGTTGATGAGAACGAAGACCCGAAGGATGCTTCATTTGCTCAAGCACAACTCGATGTATTCGACCATGGGGCCGCCGTCGACTACAATCTGCGGTATGATGACCCAGCATACTGGCGGATTCGTGGAAGAGAGCAGCAACTGATAGACTTCAGTGGAGGCGCCCAGTCCGACACGGGCAAGCCCCATCGAACCGAGAACGTCGTGCGCGCCGTGGCAAAAGACAACCCGCGGGGCAGACGGTTTCACGATGCTGCCACGATTCGCTGGGGCGAACTTCAGCGTTACACAGGATACTAGGACATGCCGCCAACGCATAAACCCGGTTCATTTTGGAGAATTCCCCTCCCAGATGGCTCCTTCGGCTATGGAAGGGCTCTCGAATTGCATTTCGATGCCTTCTACAATTACAGGACCACCGAGCCGGACGCGGACCTGGACAGGATCGCATCCAAGCCCATCCTTTTCAGGATTATGGTCAAGTATCCATATCCTAAGTCATGGGAACTCATTGGGTGGAGAGCGATTGAGGAGCGCCTGACGCAACCCATTGTCCAATTCAACATGGAGGTGGGTCCACTCCGGCGTTGTTGGATTTTCGACAACCTTGGCAATGAGAGAGAGGCGTCCCCCCAGGAGTGTATTGGGCTCGAGCCAGCGGCTGTTTGGGAATCCCACGGCGTCGAGGAACGCCTGCTCGATGCCTTCATGGGGCGGCCCAACGATAGTTTGGTGCACATGTGGAAGGAGTTGGAATAGCGCCTCTTGTCGATCCTCACAAGCGGAGCGATGCCTCTCCTACAAACTGAAGGAGTGTCCCCATGGAACTCGAGCTGCTGCTGGCCCACGCCGACGACCACCGCCCCGTGCTGGAGTCCGGCCTGCCCGATGCCTCGCTGGGACAGGCGCCCGCGTCGGCGCAGCGTTCGCAGACGTCCACGCACTTGTGGGACCCGGGTGGAGATCCCAATGACATGGCCGCCCAGCGCTGGGCCGTGATTGCTCCCGAGGGCCCCGTGGGCGACAGGCTTCTCGCGCTCGTCGCGCCGCTGCGCCAGTGGCGGGAGCAGCAGCAGGGGGCTCCCGCGCGGTGCTTCCGTGTCGCTCCGGGCCTCGGAGGCCCCGATGCCGTGCGCTGGAAGAACACCGTGCTGCGCGACGAGTCCCTCTCCGAGCGCGAGTGGCCCCGCTACCTGCTCATCCTCGGAGACCTGGAGCAGGTGTCGCTGGAGTTCCAGCAGGGGCTGGGCGGCGATGTGTTCGTGGGCCGGCTCGCCTTCCGTGACGAGCGGGGCCTGTCCGCCTATGTCGACAAGGTGCTGCGCTGGGAGCGCGCGCCGTCCAGGGAGTCCCGGGCGCGCTCGCTCTTCTTCACCGCGCATGACGGCAGTGCCGCCACCCGGGTGGGTTATCAGCAGCTCGTCCTCCCGAGCCTACAGGCGTGCCGTGCCCGCCAGCAGCGGGGCGAGCTCAACGCGGACCTCCAGGAGATTGGCGGTCCCGAGGATTGGTCCGCCCAGCACCTGCTGGACCAGGCGGCCATGTCTCGTCCGGGTGTGCTGCTGTCGGTGAGCCATGGGCTGGGCGCGCCGCGCAAGGGCTGGTCCTCGGTGAGCGAGCAGCGGGCCCTCCAGGGCGCCATGAGCCTGGGGCGCGAGCTCCTGCGCGCCGAGGACGTGGCCTCGCGGCCCTTCCTGCCCGGAGGCTTCTGGGTGTACCTGGCCTGCTTCGGTGGCGGCACGCCCCAGTCGAGTCCGTATTTCCACTGGCTGCGACGGCTCCAGGACGCGGGGGCGCGGATGGGCAGTCCCGAGGCCGTGCTCGCTTCCCTGCCCAAGGCCGGAGAGCCGCCGTTCATCGCCGCGCTGCCGCAGGCCGCGCTGGCCAATCCGGAGGGGCCGCTGGCGCTCATCGCCCACGTGGACCTGGCGTGGAGCTATGGCTTCTCGGACGTGGACGCGCAGACGCGTGGCCGTGCCTCGCGCTTCCTCGGTCTACTGCGCGAGCTGGTGGAGGGACGCCGCGCGGGCGTGGGCCTGTCCGCGCTGCTGCGCTTCGCCTCCGAGGCCAATCTGGAGCTCACGCTGCTCGAGGACGGAGCGGAGTCGGACAGGGCCGCCGGGCGAACCACTGAGCAGGACGGCGTTCGGCGCGGTCACCTGTGGATGATGCGCCAGGATGTGTCGGGCTACGTGCTGCTGGGGGACCCGGCCGTGCGTCTGCCATTGGCTCCTGCCGCGTCCCGTGCGGTCTCGCCCTCCGTGTCCAACGCCGCGGCGCTGCTGGGCCTGCCCGTGGGGCGTCCCTCGGCGGCCTCCTCTGGGCCCGGTGTGCAGAGCATGGAAGAGGCGGTGGTGGCGCTCATGACGGGAGCGGAGTCACCGAAGGCCATCGCCGCCCGCGTGGGTGTGTCGCTCGCGGAGTTGCGTCACTGGGAGCGCACCTTCCGTGAGGCGGGCCGTGCCGCGTTGGCCGCGCTCTCTGGCTCCAGGGGCCAGGGTTGAGCACAAAAGAAGCGGGCCTCACGCGAGCCCGGTCATCGCGGCGGGTTCTCCCGTGTTCTCTCGAGCCATGGGGCGGCCGTGCTGGCGGGCGTGTGGAGGCAGACCCGTCCCTCGCTCCGGTTCCCCTCTTTCGCGAGGAGGAACTGGTAAAGTCATCCCGTGCCCAATCCCGCCCAGAACGTTCCGCCCGCTTCCGCCGAGGACACTCCGGCGGACCCGAAGCAGCTCTACCGGTACGACTACAAGAAGCTCGCGCCGCTCGCGATGATCGCCACGCTGCCCAAGGCGGAGAAGCCGGGCCTCCCGTGGATCATGCAGTGCGTGCAGCTCTCGCTCCAGGCCGTGCGCAACCGCCTGCACTGGGATGACTCGCTCTCGTACTCCGACGAAGACACGGCGAAGGTGGACCTCTCCCACGTGGGCCTCGGCACCGTGAATCTCGACGCGATGCCGTTGCACCGGGTGGCGCCGCACGAGACCTCCGAGCTGGCGCCGGCCCGGCTCGAGCAGATGACGCCGGAGCAGCTCGAGGCGGCGCTTCCCCAGGAGCAAGAGGGGCCGCTGACCTTCAGCGGGGATGCGCAGGAGCCGGGGATGCTCTCCCTGCTCAAGACGGTCGCGCTCGTCTCCCGGGACTTCCTCCAGAAGGGCATCACCCATCCGCTTCAGATTCTCGAGCTCCTGCTCAAGAAGGCGGACGCGAAGCGCACCGGGCGGCCCACGTCCCTGGATGACTACGCGCGCCTGTTCACCACGCTCGAGCGGCCCTGGTTCGCCGACAGGTTCGAGTCCGACGAGGTCTTCGCCTACCTGCGCGTGGCGGGCTTCAACCCGTTGGTGCTCGAGCGCGTGGCGGCTCCCGGGGAGAAGTTCCCCGTCACCGACGAGCAGCTGCGGGTCGCCGTGCGCGACTCGCGGGACTCGCTGGCGCTGGCGGGCGCGGAGGGCCGGCTCTTCCTGTGTGACTACGTGGCCCTGGCGGGCGTGAAGAATGGCAACTTCCCCATGGGCCCCAAATACTGCTTCGCCCCGCTCGCCCTGTTCGCGCTCCCGCGGGAAGGTTCGGGACCGCGGCGGCTCCACCCGGTGGCCATCCAGTGCGGGCAGGATCCGCGCAACCATCAGATCTTCACGCCCGGGGATGGCGAGGCCTGGAAGAAGGCGAAGCTCGTGGTCACCGTGGCCGACTTCAACCACCACGAGCTCGTCTCCCACCTGGGCCTCACGCACCTGCTGATCGGCCCGCTGGCCATCGCCACGCACCGGTGCATTCCGGACGAGCACCCGGTGAGCCTGCTGCTGCGGCCGCACTTCGAGGGCACGCTCAACATCAACGACATGGCGCAGGCCACGCTGGTGGCGCCCGGGTACGAGGTGGACAAGTCGCTGGGCGGAACCATCTGGGCGAGCCGCAAGGTCGCCGCGGAGGGCCTGCTCTCCCGCCCGTTCAACACGCTCTTCCTGCCCGAAAACCTCGCGGCGCGGGGGGTGGATGGCTCCGCGCTCGAGTACCCCTACCGGGACGACGCGCTGGGACTCTGGAACGCCATCGAGCAGTGGGTGAGCAGCTACGTCCAGCTGTACTACCGCTCGGACGACGAGGTGCGGGCGGACAAGGCGCTCCAGGAGTGGGCGGCGGAGATCGTCTCGCAGGATGGCGCGCGCATCCCCGGCTTCGGTGACGCGGGGGACGGGCGCATCCAGAGCCTCGCGTACCTGTGCCGGGCGCTCACGTTGATCGTCTTCACGGCGAGCGCGCAGCACGCGGCCGTCAACGCGCCGCAGGCGGCGCTGATGAACTACGCGCCCGCCACGCCGCCCGCGGCGTACCGCGCGGCGCCGCTGTCCGTGAGCGACTCCGACAACAATGACTATCTCGACTACTTCCCGCCGCTCGAGATGGCCACGCTGCAGATGGAGTTCCTGCACCTGCTGGGCGGTGTGGTCCACACCCGGCTCGGCCGGTACGAGCGGGACTGGTTCAAGGACGCGAAGGTGCGCGAGCCGCTCGCGCGCTTCCAGTCGAAGCTCGAGGAGCTCGAGGCGCTCATCACCGAGCGCAACCGGACGCGCTTCGGGCCCTATCCCTTCCTCCTGCCGAGCCGGGTTCCCCAGAGCATCAACATCTGAGCCGGCTCACTCGGGGAGGCCGAGGGCGGCGCGGCCCGCCTTGCGGTAGAGGGCGGCGAGGCGCTCGAGCTCGCGCCGGTCGATGCCGTACCCGGTGGCGAGGTCCTTGAGGCTCCGCTCGCCGGTCATGACATGGCCGATGGCCTCCTCGAGCTTGTCCGCCGGGATGGGGAGCGGCGCGGGGGCCGGGGGTGGGGGCGGGGCGGGAGGCGGAGCCGGCTTCGGGCGCTTCCACTCGACGGGGAGGCGGACGGCGGGGTCTCCGAGCAGCACGTACCCGGCGATGTCCTGCCGCATCATCCACAGGTAGCCCTGGCGGATGAGCTCCTCGCGGGTGGGCGTGGCGCGCGTGCGGACTTCCTCGTCGTGGATGCTGGCGAGCTCGGTGTCGGTGAGCGCGAGGTAGCGGTACAGCTCGCGGAAGCCGATGCCGACGCGGTCCGGCTTCAGCATCGTCTTGAGTGTGTTGATGAAGCGGCCCGGGCGCTTCTTCGCGGGGGAGTCGTCCTCGCGGAAGCTGAAGGTCCACGCGAGGTCCACATGGCCGATGAAGGCCAGGGGGCCGTTGGGGTTGGCGAGCGCCTTCTGGGGCGTGGCGGCGATGAAGGGTTTGCCCGCGAGGGTCTTCATCACGTCGGGCAGGCGGGAGTAGCGCCCGGTCTCGGCGAGCTTCTCGAGCCAGTGGCTGTACGCGCTCGTGTCCGGCGTGCCCGCGCCGAAGCAGGCGAACATGAACCAGAGGCCGTTGGGCATGAAGGTGCGCGAGGCCAGCTCGGCGGCGGGGAGCTGTCCCTGGCGGCCGAAGCTCATCGCGCCCTGGCCCGCGAGCCGCTCCTGCTCCGACGTCCAGCCGCCCTTGGGCGCGCCGATGCCGTGGCTCATGCTGAAGAGGACGCCGGGGGCGGTGTTCGCGGTGCTCGCCAGGAATGCCTCCAGGCCCGGGTCCAGCTCCCGGCCATGGACGTCGCAGCCGCTGGCGGGGAAGAGCCCCTTGTCCAGCTCCCCGCGCACCAGCTCGAGGCCGGGGGTGATGAGGGCCTTGAAGCCCGCGTCGAGCGCGCCCGAGCCATCGTGCGCCGTGTGCATGAGCAGCCGGCCGGGAGCCCTGCGGGGCAGCTTCTCCGCGCGCAGGACCTTCTCCACGTAGGCCTCGTACCCCCGCTCGTCGGAGAAGTGGAGGCGGCCCACGTAGCCGTCCGAGGCCTGCATCTGCTGGAGGGCGAGCGGCACCTGGTCGAGATCGCCGAGGATGAGCTGGTAGCGCGGCAGGTCCGTGTTGGTGCTCCCGCCCGCGTCGAAGTGCGCCTTGCGCCACTGCGCGGCCTCGGCCATGGACATGGGCCGGGAGGGGACGCGGTACTCCTGGATGGGTTGCCCGCCCTGCTGCTCGCGCCGGAGGGAGATGAGTGGCTGGATGAGGTCGCGCAGGCGATCCCCGGCGGGGCCCTCCGGGAGGATGAGGCCCCAGCGCTGGACCTCGAGGTCGTTCGGGTCTCCGCCCTCGTCCCAGAAGGGGACGGGCTCATACCCGCCGGTGTCCGGGCGCTCATGCTCTCCGGCGGCCGAGTCCTCCGGCAGCCCTTCGCCCAGGACGGGGGTGTTCGTGTCCGCGTGAACCAACAGCAATTCGAGGTCGCCGCTGTGAGTGGGCATCGCCGTCTCTTTCATTCACCCAGCATGCTGAAGCTCCCGCGTGGGCGCTGTGACGCGCCTCACCCGAGGGGGGTGATGCGACTCATATCTCAGCCATGGCCCTGCCCGTGCTGGCTCGTTCGGTGCCGCTCGGCCACGCGGTAGAGGAGCGTCAGGGAGTAGTCCAGGAGCGTCTCGCATGAGCGCATGTAGTGGCGGGCGCGGACGAAGGGGAGCCAGGCACGGTGGCCCACGAGCACCTGGGTCTCCTCGAGCTTCTGGCGCGGTATCCACTGGCCTCCCAGGTGGCGCACCAGCACCTCGCCCAGGTAGGCGCCGATGGCGGGAAGCGCGTACGCCTCGATGTTCTCCCGCAGGCGGCTCTTGGGGAAGTCCTCGCGCCAGAAATAGAAGTCGATGTCGGTGAGAGACTCGGGCGAGCCCGCGAGGACGGAGGGGACCTGGGTGTGCAGCAGGGCGACGAGGTGCTCGGCCAGGGTGCCGTAGTGCTCCAGGGCGTGCTCGGGCCTGTCCACGTCCGGAGGGAGGGCGGCGGCGGCGGGGAGCCACTCCAGGGGCTCGGGCGGCTGCCAGGCGTTGAGCTCGGCGATTCTCCGTTGGCGCTGGTGGCTGGCGGTGCGGTCCACCACGCGCGAGAGAAGCGGCGCCACGTCCGGGTGGAAACGGGGCTCCACGGGGGCGAGCATGGCGCTGCGCTCGCGCAGGGTGCGCAGGAGCGTGTCGAAGTCCAGGTCCGGCCGCAGGTGCGCGTGGGCGCGGGCCTGGGCCAGGCGAGCCTCGTCGCTGGCGAAGTCCGCGGCGGTGGGCCATGTCACCAGCAGGACGCAGCCGTTGGGCAGTTCCTCCACGCGCCAGGCCGGCGTGGACAGCATGCGCTCGCGGCCCACGGTCTCCACCAACCCGGGGCCGAAGACGTTGAGCCAGAACACCTCGTACACCTTGTCGAAACCGTTTCTGTGAAAGGTCTCCCTGTCGCGGCCAAAGCGGGGAAAGCCCGTCAGTTCCGTGTCATCACTGCCATGGGCCGCGGCATGAGAAACCGGGTAATGACAGGCCCAGGCGCGTACCATTTCCACGAAGCGGCGGCAGCGCTCCGCCTCGGCGAAGAAGTTGAGGGGTTTGACGTAGAGGGTGATGTCCATTTCGGCAGGCAGGGGAAGCAGCCTGAGCCAGAGCGACATGTCCAAGGCGGGCAAGCTCGTCCGGTAGAGTCCGAGGGCCGTGCTGTTCTCATCGCGCCGCTCTTCGAGCGCCTTCCTGATGGTGGCCCGGGCGTATTTGCGCTGCCGCTTGCCGTTGACGACATCCGGCATCCACCCGTCAGCGTTCTCCTCGAGCGCGTGGAAGAGGGGCTCCAACCCACCCTCGAGTGCCGCCCGTGGGTCGATGGCGCCTTTGAAGGAGAGCCAGAGCGTGTCCTCGCTCCGCTCGCCGAAAATCCGCAACACCTTCATTGGAACGACACCTCCACTCCCGGAACCTTGTTCCGGGTTGCTTCCACGGCGGACTCCAGGTTCCTGGCGTTCTCGGGCAAGAAGACGCCTCCCTCATAGATGAGGCGAACCCTCTGGACGGACACCTCGCGCGCCTCGCGGAGAAGACGCTGGAGAGAACTCCGGCGGATGTCCAGCGTCCCGCCGTATTTCTGGAGGGCTTCCGCCGCGTCCTCCACCAACTGTGCCTTCAAGCCCTCCGGATTGAGATCCGAGAGGTCGCGGCTCTTGAAGCTATACGTTTCGATGCGAGGGGGCGCTCCGGCAGGCCCTCCCTCCTCGATGACGAGCACATCCGCATAGCGCAGGCCGCTCTCCGGCTTCCAGACTCCCACGGAGCGCAGGATACGCGGCTGGAGGAAGGCTCCGAGGAACTGGCGCTCGGCCCGGGGCCGCTTCGCGTCGGCTTCCAGCAACTCCACCATGAAGCGCTCGAAGGCCAGCCCCCGGGCAAACCTCGCCCACAACTGCTCATAGTCCACCCAGCGCAGCGGCCCCTTGGCGGACTTGCCCTGTCGGAGCTCTGCCAGGCGCTTCTCGTAATAGGCGACGTACTCGCCCCAACGCGGGTTGCCTCCAGCTCCGGGGGGAGGAGCGTTGGCCGAGGGCCGCTGCTTCTCGAGCACCGCCACGTCCCGGGGCAGCCGCGCGCCCGAGGACTCCCCCTCCACCAGCGCCAGCCGCGCCTCCACCACCTCCCGGGTAAGGCCCGCCCCCTCGTCCACCAGCGAGGCCAGTCCCCCGGCACGCTCCAGGGCTCCGGTTTCCAGGGGGGCGCGTGCGGCGTCATCCGCCCCGCGGGCCACCTGCCCGGAGCCCTGCCGCGCTTCGCGTCCCGCCGCCGGAGCGCCCGTGGCTCCGGGCCGCGCCCGGGACATGAGCGCCTGCGCCCGGGCCACATCCCCCCCGGCCTCGCGCAGCGCCAGCGCGGCGTCCACACCTCCCACCGCCACGAATTCGCCTGCCTCCCGGCTCGCGCGAATGTCCCGGACCAGCTCCTTCAGGCCATTCACCCCCAGCCTGTCCTCCACCTGCCGGGCGAGTTCCCGCAGGCGAACCTTCACCGCCTGGGGCCCCAGCATTGCCCGCGCCTGGGACAGGGCACGCAGGCCCTTGCCGCCGGCATACAGGGTGCCCAGCAGCAGGGCGGGGGCCAGCTCGCGCGTGGCCTGCTCGTAGTGCCCCTGGGAGAGCGAGTACGCGCCCTGCGTTGTGCCCGCCACCAGGTAGTAGAAGCCCAGCGGCACTCCGAATGTCATGGAGTCGAAGCTGCCCAGCGCCACACTGCCTGGCGAGAAGTGGCGCAGCGCCAGGGCGCGCTCCACCTCGCGGGCGGCCTGTTGGTAGGGTGGAGGCAGGTGCGCCCACCTCTGCGTCAACTCCAGGTAGCGCCCGCCGTCCACCAGGGAGCTGGTGGTGAGTGCGTCCCGGGCGGCACGGCCCAGGCCCCGCAGCACGTCCCCGGACTGCTCGCCGCGCTCCGGGTAGCGGGAGAGGGGCAGGCCGCGCGCCTCCAACTCCTGGCACACGGCGGGCATGAGGGCCAGCGTCTGCCCCAACTGTTTGTCCCGGGCCAGCAGCCGCAGCACCGCGTCCACTTCGTCGTCGTGGGCCGAGTGCAGCACGTAGAGGGTGAACACCTCGGCGTGGACGGGGCCGTAGCGCTCGGTGGCGCTCACCAGGAAGGCGGCGCGCTTGCGTTGCAACAGGGGTGCGGCGTCCTCGCGCACCGGCCCCAGGGCGCCCAGCCGTACCACGCTCCACTCGTCCAGGGCCTCCACCAGCCGGGGCATGTCCACACGTCGTTGCAGGGCGACGTATTCCGCGGGCGAGGTGCACGAGAGGAAGGGCGCCAGCAGCGCTTCGCCGCCGGAGGAGAAGTCGGGCCAACCCGGGGGCACGGCCAGGCCGCCGCAGGAGGCGGGGCCCTGGGAGACGTTTCCCCCACTGGCGCTCGTGTCCGCGTCCAGCCCCCGGGCGCCGCGGCGCCGGTGCAACCGCTCCGGCCCGACTGCCTCTTGGGGGGCCAGGGGCGGCGGCACCAGGGGCGAGCGCAAGAGGGCGCGCACGTGGTGGGGGCTACCCCCGGTGCCGTACGGCGCCCGTGTGGCGCAGCCGGTGGTGAGCAGCACAGTCCCCATCAGCAGCGCCACCCAGCGGGGAGTGCCCGCCACCGGACGTGGAGCCTCTCGACACTTGCACACGCGGCACCTCCCCACCGGACCCTGCGCGGCAGGTGGGGTGCGCGGTCCGAAGCAGGGGCCAGTCTATCCGCGCCTCCGAGCCGTCCCTGTATCGCGCGCGGTTGAATCGCCTCGTGGTGCGCCTGCTCCAGCTTGACGCGCAACATCACCCCGCTGTCCTTTTCCTCCACGGGAAGGTGAAGGCGAACGCCACGCCGGCCAGTCCCACCAGGATGTAGACGAGCTGGCAGAGGTGGCTCCCCTCCGCGGGTTGCGCGTCGCCGCCGAACATGGCCGCCACCAGGTTCCACTTGAAGAGGCCGATGAGCCCCCAGGTGATGGCGCCGAGGATGACCAGCACCGCGAGCACCTTGTTGAAGGTGCTCACGCCCGATTGCGTTCTCTCGTCCATGGCCCGTCCTTTCCAGAATCGCTCCGCCATGGATGGAGGGGCCAGGACGGCGATGTCTCGCCGGTGGCGGAACATTCCGGAGGCCCGGCTGCCCGGCCGCCCCTGGCTTCAGGCCGGCGCGGGGGGCAGCTCCACGCGGAAGGTGGAGCCCACGCCCAGCTGGCTGCTCACGCTGATGTGTCCGCCCATGGTCTCGATGATCTGCCGGGAGATCCACAGCCCCAGGCCGAAGCCGCCGTAGTGGCGCTCGGAGACGGCGCGCTCGAAGCGGCCGAAGACGCGCTCCAGGTGCTCGGGGGCGATGCCGATGCCCGCGTCGCTCACGGCCAGCCGGGCGCGGCCCTCCCGGGCCTCCACGCTCAGGCCGATGGGCTTGCCCTGCCCGTACTTCACCGCGTTGGAGAGGAGGTTGGTCACCACCTGCTCCAGCCGGAGCCGGTCCCAGCTGCCGGGCACCGGGGCCGGGGCCTCCAGGGTGAGGCGCGAGCCGGTGCGCGCCAGCTCCGGCTCGAAGCGCTCGGCCACCTCGCGCACCAGGGTGGCCAGGTCCAACGGCTCCGGCCGCAGCACGAGCCGGCCCGCCCCCATCCGGGACACGTCCAGCAGATCATTCACCAGGTGCATCTGCCGCTTCACCTGCCGGTCCGCCACCTCGAGGGCGCGGCGCAGGCGCTCCGGGGGAATGCCCTCGGGGTTGCGGGCGAGCAGCCTGAGCATCTCCTGCACGTGCAGCTGGATGGCGGTGATGGGCGTGCGCAGCTCGTGGCTGGCGATGGAGAGGAACTCCTCGCGCAGGCGGATGGCGTCGCGGGCCTCGCGGTAGAGGCGGGCGTTGTCGATGGCCAGGGCGGCGCGGCGGGCCAGCTCCTGCGCGAGCGCCAGGTGCTGGGCGTCATAGCCGTGCCGCGCGGAGACGAAGGACAGCGCGCCGATGGGCTGGCCGCGCACCAGCAGGGGCACGCACAGGTAGGAGCGCGCCGCCCGCTCGCAGGGCAGCAGGAAGTCTCCCCCGGGAGGCAGCGGGGAGGGACCGCGGTCCGGGCGCAGCTCCGGCTGCCCCGAGGTGATGACGCGCGAGACGGCGGACTCGCCCGGCACGAGGGGCCCCAGCTCCCGGGGCAGCGCCTGCTGCTCCCCGGCGCGGGCCGTGGCCACGCAGCTCACCGAGCCATCCTCGCCGAGCAGGTACACGTAGCAGCCGTCCGCGTAGGTGGGGACGGCCAGGTGCGCCACGCGCTCCAGCGTCACCTCGTGCTCCAGCGAGCTGGCCAGGACGGTGCCGGCCTCGGCGAGGAAGCGCAGGGCCTCCTCGGCGCGCTTGCGCTCCGTCATGTCCGCGATGACGGTGAGGCACAGCGGCTGGCCGCCGGCCCCGTGCAGCGCGGTGGCCCACATGGTCACCTCGATGGGGAGGCCATCTCGGCGCAGGCGGCGCGTCTCCTGGCCGAGGATGGACTCGCCGCGGGCGATGCGCGCGAGGTTGTCGTGCAGCTCCTCGCGTCTGTCCTCGGGCACCACGGGTGTGAAGCGGCCGAGCACCTCCTCGGCCCTCCAGCCGAAGATGCGCTCGGAGGCGGGGTTCCACAGGCGCACGGTGCCATCCAGCTCCAGCAGGGTGATGGCGGCGGGCGAGGACTGGATGATGGCCTGGAGCGTGTGGTGGGCCTCGTGCAGGGCCTCGCGGGCACTGCGCTCCTGGGCATGGAGCCGGGCGCGCTCGAGGGCCTGGGCGGCGTAGTGGGCCAGCAGCGTGAGGAAGACGCGCTCGTCGTCGTCGAAGCGGTGCACCCCGGGGAAGCCCAGGACGAGCACGCCCAGGCCCTGCCCGTCCACCCGCAGCGGCAGGCAGGCCACGGCGAGCGGAAGCATGGAGGGCACCGTCGCGCGCGCGCGCTGCTCCAGGAGGGGGTAGCGGCGCAGCAGCTCCTCGTGGGACTCGAGCAACACCGGCTGGCCGCGCTGGAGGGCATCATCCAGGGGCGTGTCGTGTCCGAGGGGCAGGGCCGCCAGCGCCCCGGTGACGTCCGGGGGAAGCCCCACGCTGCGCAGCAGCCGGGCATGGCCGCTGGAATCGTCCACCAGCCAGAGGGCGGCCACCTGGGCGCCCACGGCCGCCACGCCCTGGTCGATGACCACCTCCGCCATGCGGGGCGTGGTGAGCACCTGGGAGAGGGCGGCGTTGAGCGTCTGCAGGCGGGCGGTGCGCGAGGCGACACGCTCGGCGCGGGTGCGGGCCCGCTGCTCGGCCTCGTAGAGACAGGCGCGCTCCAGGGCCTGGGCGCTCTGCCGGGCCAGGTCCAGCATGAGGCCGCGCTCGTCGGCGTCGAACGTCCGGGGCGAGTCGAAGGAGAAGGCGACGGCGCCCAGGGGGCGGCCGCGGGCCCGCAGGGGCAGGGCGGCCACGGCCCGGCTCGTCTCCGTCCCCAGCACGAGCGACTCCGGGAACGAGGCGTCGAGCGCCTCGCGTGTCTCCACCCATACCGGCTCTCCGGTGCGGTACGCGGCGGCCACGGGCAGGGCGGCGCTGGTGGGGAAGCGGCTCAGGCGCGCGAGCGTCTCCGGGGGGAGTCCCCGCTGGCTCACCACCTCGAGCTGTCCAGGCGCATCCGCCAGGGGGAGGACGGCGGCGGCCCGCTCCGCGCCGATGGCGGACACCATCTCCTCGACGAGGACGCGCAACACCTCGGCGGGGGTGACGGCCTCGCTGAGGGCGGCGGTGACGCGCTGCAGCCGCTCCAGCCGCGCCACGGCCACCTCCGCCGTGTGCCGGGCCCGGCGCTCGGCCTCGTGGGCATGGGCCAGGTCCAGGGCCAGCCCCGCGCGGTCCGCCAGCTCCTGCAGCAGCAGCCGCTCGGCGCCGTCGAAGGGGGGCGCCTCCGGCTCGCGGTGGATGGCGAGCGTGCCCAGCAGCCGCTGGCGCGCGCGCAGGGGCAGCAGCAGCAGGTGGGCGGACAGGGTCCGGGGCAGGGCGTGCGGGTGCTCGGGCGGTATCCGCCGCTGGAGCTCCGCCAGCTCGGGGGGCCACGCGTTGGTGTAGGCCGAGGCCGCCGATTCCAGCCAGCGGCCGTCCGCGGACAGCAGGCGCACGTGGCAGGCGCAGCACAGCCGGGGCACCACCAGCTGGCACAGGCGCTCGAGGACGGCGGGCGGCTCCAGGCCGGCGTCGGCGAGGTGTTGGGACGCCTCGACGAGCAGGGCCAGACGCTCGGTGTCCGGCGCTCCCACGTGCGTGCGCGCCTCTCTGGCTCCAGCTCCCACCGGGGTCTCCGACTCTCGCTTGAGCTGGCGCATGTGAGCACGAAATGGCGGACCCCGGAGAATCCATGAGGTTGGCCTACCCACATGAGACCGGGCAAACGATGGATTCCCGACGAATGCGACCTCCCCGTGACATTCCGGCCCCTCCTTCGGGAGGCGGAGGGGGCGCGGAGTGTGCGCCAAGGGTGACTGGGAGTGGTGATTTTTACCGGGAAGTCGTGGAATTCTTGAGTTGATGGCGCCCGGGGGGTGTCAAAGGGCTGTTCCCGGGCCGGGGTTGGGCTAGAGGAGGCGCCCTATGAGTGCACCATCCCGCTCCACCCCCGCCGTTCCGGAAGCCGCGGACTCCGGCAAGCGCGTCGCCACGTTGGCGCTGGGCGCGCTGGGAATCGTCTACGGAGACATCGGTACCAGCCCGCTGTACGCGCTGCGCGAGTGCTTCACCGGTCCGCACGGGGTGCAGGCGACGCACGAGAACGTGCTGGGGGTGCTGTCGCTCATCTTCTGGGCGCTCATCGTCGTGGTGTCGGTGAAGTACCTGGTGTTCGTGATGAGGGCGGACAACCGGGGCGAGGGCGGGATTCTCGCGCTGATGGCGCTGGCGATGCAGCGCAAGCGGGGCGAGGAGGTGAAGATACGGCCGGTGGTCATCACCCTGGGCATCTTCGGCGCGGCGCTGCTGTATGGGGACGGGCTCATCACCCCGGCCATCTCGGTGCTGAGCGCGGTGGAGGGCCTGAGCGTCGCCACGCCGTTCTTCGAGCCCTACATCCAGCCGCTGACGATCGCCATCCTGGTGGGCCTGTTCCTGATTCAGCGGCACGGGACGGCGGGGATTGGCGCCATCTTCGGGCCCTTCATGCTGGTGTGGTTCCTCACCCTGGCGGTGCTGGGCGTGAAGGAGATGGTGACGTACCCGGCGGTGGTGTGGGCGTTTTCGCCGGTGCAGGCGGTGCGCTTCTTCCTGCACAACCACGGGCATGGCTTCCTGGTGCTGGGCGGGGTGTTCCTGGTGGTGACGGGGGGCGAGGCGCTCTACGCGGACATGGGCCACTTCGGCTGGCGGCCCATCAAGTGGGCGTGGTTCGTGGTGGTGCTGCCGGCGCTGATGCTCAACTACATGGGGCAGGGGGCGCTGCTGCTGAGGGATCCGAGCGCGGCGCGCAATCCCTTCTACCTGCTGGCGCCGGACTGGGCCCTCTACCCGCTCGTGGTGCTGGCCACGGGGGCAACGGTCATCGCTTCGCAGGCGCTCATCTCCGGGGCGTTCTCGATTACCCAGCAGGCCATCCAACTGGGCTACAGCCCGCGTCTGGAGGTGGTGCACACCTCGGCGGAGGAGCGGGGGCAGATCTACCTGCCGGGCATCAACCTGGCGATGCTGGTGGGCGTCATCCTCCTGGTGCTGGGCTTCAAGTCGTCCACGAACCTGGCGGCGGCGTACGGCATCGCGGTGACGTCGACGATGGCGATCACGACGGGGCTGGCGTACGTGGTGGCGCGCGAGCGGTGGAACGTGTCGAGGGTGGTGGCGCTGCCGGTGGCGGGGTTCTTCGGGCTGGTGGATCTGTCCTTCTTCGGGGCCAACGCGGTGAAGATCGCCGCGGGCGGTTGGTTCCCGTTGCTGATGGCGCTGTGCGTGTTCACGCTGATGACGACGTGGAAGAAGGGGCGGGACATCCTGGCCAACCGGCTGCGGGGCAGCAGCATCCCGCTGAAGCAGCTGCTGGACAGCTTCGGGGACCATCCGCCGGTGCGGGTGCCGGGGACGGCCATCTTCATGACGGGCAACCCGGAGGGCACGCCGCCGGCGCTGTTGCACAACCTCAAGCACAACAAGGTGCTTCACGAGCACAACGTGGTCCTCACCGTGAAGACGGCGCAGGTGCCCTATGTGCCCGACGAGAAGAAGGTGACGCACGAGGAGATCAACGACACCTTCAGCAAGCTGACCATGACATTCGGCTTCATGGAAACGCCGAACGTCACCTACGGCCTTACGCTCGCGAAGAAGAAGATCGGGCTGTCATTCGACATCATGTCGACGTCGTTCTTCCTCAGCCGCCGCACGCTGTTGGCCGACGGCAAGCACGGCATGCCGCTGTGGCAGGATCACCTGTTCATATTCCTCAACC